>DASVEC010000163.1:0-2881 GCA_036380755.1 Iamia sp.
GCTCGCCGCCACCCCGCGGGCCGGGATCATGGAGCTGGCCCGGCAGCTCGGGGTGGCGAGGGGACCCGTACAGGCCCGGCTGGACAAGCTGCAGACCCGCGGGGTCATCACCGGGTTCGACCCCGACCTCGACCTCCAGGCCCTCGGCTACGAGGTCCTCGCCTTCGTCACCCTCGACATCGCCCAGGGCCGACTCGACGACGTGACCAAGCACCTCGGCGAGATCCCCGAGGTCATCGAGGCCCACACCATGACCGGCCCCGGCGACCTCCACTGCCGTCTCGTCGCCCGCAGCAACCCCCACCTCCAGGACGTGATCAACCGCATCCTCGAGGTCAGCGGCATCGAGCGCACGGCCACCCACATCGCCCTCACCGAGCAGGTCCCCTTCCGCGTCCTCCCCCTCGTCGACCAGCTCGGCGAAGGAGTGTTGTAGGGGTTTGCACTACGCAGGTAGTGCGAAGTCCCGGTCGTCTCGTAGCCTGGGGCCATGCCCCACGACGCGGCCGACGGATCCACGCCCGTCCTCGAGATCACCGACCTGCGCGCCGCCCCCGCCGACGGTGGCGACGACATCCTCAAGGGACTCAGCCTCACCATCGGGCCGGGCGAGGTCCACGCCGTCATGGGACCCAACGGCTCGGGCAAGTCGACCCTCGCCAGCGTCCTGCTCGGCAGCCCCGAGTACGTCGTCACCGGCGGCACGGTGAAGTTCCTGGGCGACGACATCGCCGACTGGGGTCCCGACGACCGGGGCGCGGCCGGCATGTTCCTCGCCTTCCAGTACCCGCAGACCATCCCCGGCGTCTCGGTGCTCAACTTCCTGCGCCAGGCCCTGTCGGCCCGCAAGGGCATCGACCTGTCGATGCTCGAGCTGCGCCTCTCGATCATGGAGTGGATGGAGCGCCTGGGCATCGACCCGGCCTTCGCCGACCGCCACCTCAACGACGGCTTCTCGGGCGGCGAGAAGAAGCGCAACGAGGTCCTCCAGATGGCCATCCTCGAACCCGAGCTGGCCGTGCTCGACGAGACCGACTCCGGGCTCGACATCGACGCCTTGCGGACCGTCGCCTCCGGTGTGCGCGAGGTGCGCCAGGACCGGCCCCGACTCGGCATCCTCTGCATCACCCACTACCAACGGCTGCTCGACGAGCTGAACCCCGACACCGTCCACCTGCTGGTCGACGGTCGGGTGGCGGAGAGCGGCGGCCCCGAGCTGGCCCGGAAGCTCGAAGCGGAGGGCTACGCCGAGTTCACGGGAGCGGCCACATGAGCACCACCGACACCACCGCCACCGCCGACGTGCTCGACGTGGCCACCATCCGGCGCGACTTCCCGATCCTCGCCCAGGAGGTCCACGGCAAGCGCCTGGTGTTCCTCGACTCGGCGGCGTCGGCCCAGAAGCCCCGCGCCGTGATCCAGGCGATGGCCGAGTTCGCCGAGAACGACTACGCCAACATCCACCGTGGCGTCTACTCCCTCGCCGAGCGGGCCACCGCCCGCTACGAGGAGGCCCGGGTCGCCGTCGCCCGCTTCATCGGGGCGACGAGCGCGGCCGAGGTCGTCTTCACCAAGAACGCCACCGAGGGCCTCAACCTCGTGGCCGGGTCGTGGGGCCGGGCCAACCTGGGTCCGGGCGACGCCGTCGTGCTCACCCAGATGGAGCACCACTCGAACATCGTGCCGTGGTTCCAGCTCCAGCAGGAGAAGGGCTTCGAGATCCGCTGGATCCCGGTCGGCCCCGACCACATGCTCGACCTCACCGACCTCGACCGGCTGCTCGACGGGGCCAAGCTCGTCGGCCTCACGGCCATGTCGAACGTCCTCGGCACCCTCACGCCCGTGCGCGAGATCGCCGACCGGGCCCACGCCGCCGGGGCCCTGGTGTGCGTCGACGCCTGCCAGTACGTCCCCCACCTGGCCACCGACGTGGTCGCCATGGGGGCCGACTTCGCCGCCTTCAGCGGGCACAAGATGGTCGGCCCCAGCGGCATCGGCGTCCTGTGGGCCCGGGCCGAGCTGCTCGACGCCATGCCCCCGTTCCTCGGCGGCGGCGGGATGATCCTCACCGTCGACCTCGAGGGCTTCACGCCCGACGCTCCGCCGGCCAAGTTCGAGGCCGGCACCCCGCCGATCATCGAGGCCATCGGTCTCCACGCCGCCATCGACTACCTGAGCGCCCTGGGGATGGAGGCGGTGCGGGCCCACGAGGTCAGCCTCACCGCCTACGCCCTCCGTGCTCTGACCGAGCGGGTGGGCGACCGGCTCACCATCCACGGCCCGTCGGAGCCGGCCCAGCGCGGCGGCGTCCTCAGCCTCGCCATCGACGACGTCCACCCCCACGACCTGGCCCAGGTCATGGACGAGCACGCCGTCTGCGTGCGCCCCGGCCACCACTGCGCCAAGCCGCTGATGAAGGTGCTCGGCGTCGGGGCCACCGCCCGGGCCTCGTTCTACGTGTACAACGACACTGACGACGTCGACGCTCTGGCCGATGCCCTGGCCGACGCGGCAGACTTCTTCGCCCCCTGACTCGCGCTTCGGAGATCCACGCATGCCCGGACTGGAAGACCTCTATCGCGAGATCATCCTCGACCACTACCGCAGCCCCCGGAACAAGGGCGAGCTGCCCACCCCGCCGGCCACCCGGACCGAGGGCTTCAACCCCCTGTGCGGCGACGAGATCGTCGTCTACGTCGACGTGGTCGACGGCGCCGTCGCCGACATCCGCCTCGGCGGGCAGGGCTGCTCGATCAGCCAGTCGTCGGCGTCGATGATGTCGGCCGCGGTGAAGGGCAAGACCATCGCCGAGGTCGAGGACCTCACCCAGGCCTTCAAGGCCATGATGTCGATCCACGAGTCGAGCCTGGGCGGCGAGGCC
>DASVEC010000164.1:0-11583 GCA_036380755.1 Iamia sp.
GCCCGCGCCCTCGACCCCGCAGGCGGCGGTGAGCGCCAGCGGCACCATGTCGGCGACGAAGCCGAGGCCGGCCGGGGTGAGCGGATCACCGGGGATGGTCCACGGCCCGGCCAGCCGGCTCCACATGGCGCGCCGCCCCGAGCCGGCCTCGTCGGGATCGAGGAGCGGCGCCCGGCGGTGCTCGCAGGCGTGGTGCTGGCCGATCGCCGGATCGCTCCCGGGGAGCGAGGTGGGGGCGCGGTCCGGGCCCCACAGCACGGCGCAGTCGTCGGGCGGGGGCACCGCCGGCATCGACGGGCCCGTCCCGGCCAGGCCGCCGTCGATGGCCGTGGCCGCGGCGCCGAGGGCGCCGAAGACGAGCCGCTCCCCCACCCGCCCCTCGACCTGCACCTGGCTCACCGAGCGGCCCGTGGCCACCACCGAGGTGCGCACGACGAGCTCCTCGCCCCGATCGGCCGAGCCGACCAGCTGCGCCGTCGCCCACAGCGCGGCCCGGCCGCTGGCCGCCTCGATGGCGGCGAGGGCCGCGGCCAGGGCGGCGCCACCGTAGAACCGGCCGTCGGTGCGACAGAGGTGGGGCGTCACCACGAGCCGCAGCTCACCCTGGGCCTCGCCCGGGCGCAGCCCCAGCAGCAGCTCGTCCTCGGCGCGTGCCCGTCCCGACGTCTCCGCGATCACCCCCGGACGGTAGCGATGCCTGGCCCCCCACCCCCCGACCGAGGGGTGGGGGCCAGGCCTGGGGGGACCTAGGGCTCGGGGTCGTGATGGCCGTTGGCGCAGGGGGCGATGCCGATGGCGTAGAGGAGCCACTCGGACGGGGCCGGGCTCCCGGAGCCGTTCGTCGTGTTCATGGTGTGGATGTCGACATGGAGGGCCGCGCCCGGGCTGACGTCGGGCTGGTAGCAG
Organism: Iamia sp.; assembly: GCA_036380755.1. Lineage (GTDB taxonomy): Bacteria > Actinomycetota > Acidimicrobiia > Acidimicrobiales > Iamiaceae > Iamia. The sequence goes on from DASVEC010000164.1 coordinate 907, forward strand.
CCCCCCGACCCGATGGCGGGCTCGTCGACACCGGGGGCGAGGTCGAAGTCGAAGGTGGCGGAGGTGTCCAAGGTGACCGTCCCAGATCGGCAACCAGGCCGAACGACGCCGGCCGACCGAGGAGACCACGGCGGATGTCGCGATCGGTGCGCGAAAGCGACATCTGGCGCTATCTGCACATCTGATGACTCGTCAGCAGGTCCGACCTCGCGGTGCGTAGTGTCCCCGCCGGGGGCGGGATCGGACCGACGGGAGCGACGTTGAGAGCAGTGCGCGTGGTGCGCCACGGGGCGCCGGCCGAGGCCATCGAGGTGGGCGAGGACGTCCCCGAGCCGGAGGCGGGCCCGGGGAAGGTCCGGGTGGCGGTGACGGCGGGGTCGCTCAACTTCGGCGACATCGCCCGGTGCCGGGGCGGGGTGGCCGCGGTGATGGCCGAGCCCCCGTTCACCCTGGGCATGGACGTCTGCGGCGTGGTCGACGCCGTGGGCGACGGGGTCTCCAAGTCCCTCGTGGGCCGGCGGGTGGTGGGCCTGGCCGACATGTCGCTCGGCGGCCTGGCCGACCGCGCCGTGTGCGGGACCGTCTTCGACGCGCCCCCGAGCCTCGACGACGTCGAGGCGGCCGCCTTCACCCTCCCGTTCCACCTCGGGTACCTGGCCCTGCACGAGCGGGCGCACCTCCAGGCCGGCGAGCACGTCCTCGTCCGGTCCGGCGCCAGCGCCGTGGGCACCGCCGCCATCCAGCTGGCCGTGGCCGCCGGCGCCCACGTCGTCGCCACCGCCGGCGGCCCCGAGAAGGCCTCGCTGTGCGCCGACCTCGGGGCCGAGCGGACGATCGACCACTCCACCGAGGACGTGTTCGACGCCGTCATGGAGCACACCGACGGCCATGGCGCCGACGTCATCTTCGACCCGATCGGCGGGGAGGCGACCGAGACGATGTGGACGTGCGCGGCGCGGGGCGGTCGCTACCTCCCGGTCGGGTTCAACGACGATCCCGAGTCGGGCCTCACCGGCCGTCCGCTCCGCAAGGTGTCGATGGCCAACGTGTCGGTGGTGGGCGTCGTGCTGGCCTACCTCGACGCCCCCCTCGACTTCCGCCGCTTCGGCATCAACCCCTTCCCACCGGCGGAGGGCGAGCGGGTCCACGCCGCCCTGCTCGAGCTGGTCGCTTCGGGGGCCATCCGCCCGATCATCGGCCGGCGCATCGGGCTGTCCGAGGTGGCCGCCGCGCTCGAGGACCATGCCGCCCGGCGGACGTCGGGACGAACCGTCGTCGACCTCACCCGGGAGGTGGCGTCGTGATCGGCCCCGACGACCTGATCGCCAAGGCGGTCGATGCCGCGGGGTGCGACGACCTCGGTCCCGACGGCTACCGCGAGGGCCTCGACGCCTACGTCGCCGCCCTGCAGGACGAGGCCCGGCTCAGCGACCTGGGCGACGTGGCGGTGGAGAGCGCCGTCGTCAGCGCCCTGGCCAACCGGCTGCGGGTCGTCGCCCACGCCCGGGCCCATCCGGAGGTGGTCGACGAGGTGGTCGAGGCGCCGCTGGTCGTGATCGGCATGTTCCGGGCCGGCACGACCTTCCTCAGCAACCTGCTCGACCAGGACCCGGCCAACCGGGCCCTGCTGCGGTGGGAGACGGCCGACAGCGCCCCGCCGCCGACGCCCGCCGACCACCGGGAGGGCCCGCGGGTCGACGCCGCCCGGGTCGGGGTCGAGATGCTGGAGGCCCTCAACCCGGCGGTGCGGGCCATCCACCACGAGGACGCCGACGGTCCGACCGAGTGCGTCGCCGTCATGGGTCAGGACTTCAAGAGCCTGTCGTGGGAGGCGATCACCAACGTCCCGTCCTACGGGGCCTGGCTGCGGGCGGCCGACTGCACCTCGGCCTACGAGTACCACCGCCTCGTCCTCCAGATCCTGCAGAGCGGCGGTGTGCGAGGGCGCTGGACGCTCAAGAGCCCACACCACTGCCTGGCCCTCGAGGCGCTGACCGCCGTCCACCCCGGCGCCCGGCTCGTGCTCCTCCACCGCGACCCGGTGGTGCTGTCGGCCTCGGTGTGCAGCCTCATCTCCACCCTGTCCGGGACCTTCACCGACGCCGATCACGGGGCCTACATCGCCGAGCACTGGACGTCGATGCTGGAGGAGTCGATCACCCGCGTCGACGCCTTCCGGGCGGCCCACCCCGAGCACCCGATCGTCGACGTGCACTACGCCGATCTCGTCGGCGACCCCGTCGGCACCGTGGGGGCCCTGTCCGACGCCGTCGGGACGCCCCTGTCGACCCAGGCCGAGGCGGCCATGACCGCCTACGTCGCCGCCCACCCCAAGGGCGCCTTCGGCCGCCACGGCTACGACCTGGCCACCTACGGGCTCGACGCCCACGCCCTGCGCGAGCGCTTCGCCGGCTACGTCGACCGCTACGGCGTCGCCGTCGAGCAACCCCCCGGCTAGCAGAGCGTTCTCGGCCCGTCTTCGTACCGCTGCCGTACGAAGACGGGCCGAGAACGAGTCGGCTCTGGCTCGCGTCCCACTTCGGTGGCGGGCTCGGGTGCGAGCGGTCCCGCCCAGGTCTTCCGCGCCTGGGGGTCGTTCCGCGTGTCGCCGCGGTTGGCGGCCGGGATGGGCTCCGGCGGGCCGGCGAGCGACCGGGAGGAGCTCTGCTCGCCTACCGCCAGGTGGTGGAGAGAGCCATCCCACGGGACGGGCCGGACACCACGATGGCGACGGCGTGGAGGGGCATCTCCCGGTCGCTGGCGTTGGTGGTGTCCATGGGCTGGTCCTCGGTCGGGTGGCGTCGCCGACGATGGTGGCGCGCCGCCGCCCGGTGTCGCCAGCGAATTACCGCGTACTCCCCCGGGCGTAGGCGGCGCACGGCACCGGTGCCCGACGACGGGACCAAGGCCGGTCCGTACCCTGGGCCGCACGATGGCCATCGAGCGACGGGTGATCCTCCGCGAGACGCTGCTGCTCGTCGTCGCCGCGGCCGTGCAGGTGGGCGCGCCGCTGCTCATCTCCACCCATCGCGACGACACCGGCCCCGTCACCGCCGGTGGGGTCGTGCTGCTCGTGCTGGCGGTGACGGCCATCCCGGTGCGGCTCGTCGCCCCCGTGCCGGCGCTGCTGACGGCGTTCGGGGCCACGCTGGCCTACGTCTCGCTGGGCTACGCCATGGGGCCGATCTGGGTCGCCCTCGTCGTCACCTTCGGCCACGTCGTCTGGACCGGGCACCGGCGGGTCGCGCTCGCCGTCCTCGGCGCCGGCTACGTCGGCTTCCTCGGGCTCGGACCGCTGCTCGACCGGACCGAGGGGGTCGGGTGGGGCGGAGCGGTCGCGCTGGCCGCCTGGCTCGGCGTCCTCTACACGGGCTGCGAGCTGCTGCGGACCCGGCGGGACCGGGCCGAGGAGGCGGAGCGGGCCCGGGCCGATGCGGTGCGGGCCCGGGTGGCCGACGAGCGGCTGGCCATCGCCCGCGAGCTCCACGACGTGGTGGCCCACAGCATGTCGCTGATCAGCCTGCAGGCCGGTGTGGCGCTCCACGTCGACGAGTCGATGTCGCCACCCACCCGCGAGGCGCTCTCGACGATCAAGGCGGCCAGCAAGGAGGCGCTGGTCGAGCTGCGCTCGGTGCTGGGCGTGCTGCGCCAGGCCGACGAGGGCGCGCCGCTCGCCCCCACCCGGGGCCTGGCCGGCCTGGACGACCTGGTGGAGCGGGCCCGGGCCGCGGGCGTGTCGGTCGCGGTGGCGCTCGACGTCGACCCGGCCGGTCTCCCCCGCCCCGTCGACCTGGCCGCCTACCGGATCGTGCAGGAGGCGCTCACCAACGTGGCCCGCCACGCCGAGCCGCCGGTGGCCGAGGTCGCCATCGGCGTCGAGGGCGACGGTCTGGTGGTGGAGGTCCGCGACGAGGGCTCGGGGCGGCGCCGGGCGGAGGTGCTCCCGAGCGGGGGCAACGGCATCCCCGGCATGCGGGAGCGGGCGGCGTCGGTCGACGGCACGCTCGAGGCCGGGCCCCGCCCCGGCCGGGGCTTCGCCGTCGTGGCCCACCTGCCGTTGGGAGCGCGGGCGTGATCCGGGTGCTGCTCGCCGACGACCAGGCCCTGCTGCGCAGCGGGTTGCGGGCGCTGCTCGACGCCGAGGACGGGATCGACGTCGTGGGCGAGGCCGGCGACGGGGCCGAGGCCGTCGCCCTCGCCGCCGAGCTCGAGCCCGACGTCGTGCTGATGGACGTGCGCATGCCCGACGTCGACGGCCTCAGCGCCACCCGCACCATCACCGCCGACGCCCGGCTGGCCGGCGTCCACGTCGTGATCCTCACCACCTTCGAGCTCGACGAGTACATCTTCGAGGCCCTCCGGGCCGGGGCCAGCGGCTTCCTCGTCAAGGACACCGAGCCCGCCGACCTCGTCCGCGCCGTCCGGGCCGCGGCCTCGGGCGACTCGCTGCTCTCGCCGGGCGCGACCCGTCGCCTCGTCGCCGAGTACGCCACCCGGGCCAAGCCGGCCCGCCTCTCCCCCGCCCTCGACGTCCTCACCGACCGCGAGCGGGAGGTGATGGCGCTCGTGGCCGGCGGGCTGTCGAACGACGAGATCGCCGAACGGCTCGTGATCAGCCCGACCACGGCCAAGACCCACGTCAGCCGGACGATGATCAAGCTCGGTGCCCGGGACCGGGCCCAACTCGTCGTCTACGCCTACGAGACCGGTCTCGTCGCCCCCGGCTGGTCGGACTGACCGGTCGTCCCGGCGTACTCCGCTCGGCGTAGGCGCGGGTGTCGCCGGGGGCCGGACGACGGCGGGGCCCCGCTCCCGCACGCTGGGAGCCATGACCGCCACGACCCTCCCCCGCCCCCCGTCCCGTGCCGCGTCGACCTCCGCCGATGCCGCCGCGCCGCCCCGGCTCGGCCGCCGGGCCCGCAAGGTCGCCCTGATCACCCACATCGTCGCCGCCGGCGCCTGGATCGGGATCGACGTCGTGCTCGGCGTCCTCGTCTTCACCGCCCTGCTCACGAGCGACACCGGCACCGAGGCCCTCTGCTACCGCGCCCTCGAGCTCTTCGCCGTCTGGCCCCTCATCGTCACGGGGCTGGCCACGCTGGTGAGCGGCATCGTCCTCGGGCTCGGCACCCGCTACGGCCTCGTCCGCTACACGTGGGTCTTCGTCAAGCTGGTGATGAACATCGTCCTGGTGGTGCTGGTCGTCTTCCTCCTGCGCCCCGGCATCGCCGACGCCGCCGCCTACGGCGAGGCCCTCGAGACCGGCCGCCGCCTCGACCTCGACGTCAGCGGCCTGCCCTTCCCCCCGATCGTCTCGGGCACGGCCCTCGTCGTCGCCACCGTCCTGTCCGTCGTCAAGCCCTGGGGTCGCCTCCGCAAGGACCGTTGACTCAGGCGGGCGCGGCGAGGAGGCGGTCGATGGCGATCCAGAGCTCGTCGACGATACCGCCCCGGGGGCGCTGGGCCTCGGCCACGAGACGGGGGTAGCGCTCGGCCATCACCGCGCCGAACCAGGCCGGCGGGACGACGTCGGTCTGGACGCTGTGGGTCAGGGCGGCGTAGCCCCGGATCAGCACGTTGAGCTGGAGGATCACGTTGGTCGCGTCGGCGAACGGAGCCTCGTCGAGCGTCGGGAGGATGCGCTCGTACCACGCCATCCCGTTGGGGCACCGGGGCGGCCCCGTCGGCTTGACGTCGCTCAGCCACGGGTGGGCCAGGTAGACGTCGAGGAGGGCTGACGCCCAGACCCGGACGTCGTCGGCCCACGGGGTGCCCGGCTCCGGCGGGGCCGGCGGGAGCCCGACGGCCTCGTCGACCATCACCTCGACGAGGGTCTCCTTGGCGTCGACGTAGCGGTACAGGGCCGTGGTCGTCAGCCCCAGCTCGGAGGCGATGGCCGCCAGGGTGAGGCCCTCCAGCCCGACCCGGTCGGCCAACGCCACCCCGGCCCGCGCCACCTCGGCGAGGGACGACCGGGCGCGGGGCCCGCGGGCCGGCGCCGGCACCACGCCCCACAGCGTCCCGATCGCCCGCCAGTCGTCCGAGGGTTGACTGTCAACATGATTCACAATACGTTCCTCCATGAACGTTGTTCACAGTAACGGAGAGAGCCATGAACCACACCGATCCCGTCCTCGTCCTCGGGGCCAGCGGCAAGACCGGCCGCCGCGTCGCCGACCTCCTGGAGGCCGCCGGCACCCCCGTGCGCCGGGCCAGCCGGACCAGCCCCCAGCCGTTCGAGTGGGCCGACCCGGCCACCTGGCCGGCCGCCCTCGACGGGGCCGGCGCCGCCTACGTGACCTACTTCCCCGACCTCGCCGCCCCCGGTGCCGAGGAGGTGCTCGACGGGCTCGGCGGCGCCGTCGCCGCCCACGGCATCACCCGGGTCGTGCTGCTCTCGGGACGGGGCGAGCCCGCCGCGGCCCGATCCGAGGCCGCCTTCGTCGCCCACGTGCCGACGACGACCGTCGTGCGGTGCGCCTGGTTCGACCAGAACTTCACCGAGGGCATCTTCGCCCCCGCCGTGGCCGAGGGCCGGCTCCGCCTCCCCACCCCGGGCACCACGCGCGAGCCGTTCGTCGACGCCGACGACATCGCCGTCTGCGTCGCCGCCCTGCTCGCCAACGACGAGCACGCCGGCCGGCGCTACGAGCTGACCGGACCCGAGGCGATCAGCCTGGACGCGGTCGCCGCCACCCTCGCCGAGGCGACGGGCCACCCGGTGACCTACGAGCCGACGACGGTCGAGGGCTTCGCCGCCGCCATGGAGGCCGAGGGGCTGGCGCCCGAGGAGGCCATCGGCCTGGCCCACGCCCTGGCCGAGGTGTTCGACGGGCGCAGCGAGGCGACCTCGGACGACACCGCCCGGCTGCTGGGCCGGCCGCCCCGCGCCTTCGCCGCCTTCGCCCGCGACGTCTTCGCCCGCCCCGAGCGAGGTGCGGCATGAGCACCGCCGTCCGCACCGTCTCGCTGCTCGGCGCCACTCTCGCGACCGGCCTGGCCGCCGGCGTGTTCGACCAGTACGCCCACGCCATCATGCCGGGACTCCGCCAGACCGACGATCGCACCTTCGTCGGCGCCTTCCAGGCGATCGACCGGGCCATCATCAACGTCTGGTGGCTCGGTGGGATGTTCTTCGGCGCCCTCGTCCTGACGGTCGTCGCGGCCGTCGCCCACCGGGGCGAGCAGGCCCTGCCGTGGATCCTGGCCGCCCTCGCCGCCTACCTCGTGACCGTGGCCATCACCCTCGCCGTCAACGTCCCGCTCAACGACGCCATCAAGGCGGCCGGCGACCCCGACCGCATCGGTGACCTGGCCGCGGTGCGGGCCCGCTTCGACGAGGGGCGGTGGGCGGCCTGGAACCTGGTCCGCGTCATCACGTCGACCGGCGCCTTCGCCGCCCTCGCCTGGGCCCTCGTCCTCCACGGCCGCTCGGCGACCTGATCGACCGTCTCGCTACCGTGCCGCCGTGGACGCAGACGATCCCGTCGCCCGGCTGCTCCGGGAGGTCGTGGCCGGGCACCCGCCTCCCGAGGACGGGCGCGTCACCGTGCTCCCGCAGCCGCCGGGGCCGGTCGCCGGGGTGCTCGCCTTCTGCGGCCACCACGTCGTGGCCGCCGACGTCGACCCGGCCTGGGTGCGGGACCGGCTCCCCGACGGCGACCTGTCGGCCCCGGTGAACGCCACCTTCCTCGACGCCCTCGCCCGCCGGCTCGGGCGCGACTACGACAACCTCGACATGGTGCTCGTGGCCCCCCACGCGCCCGGTCCCCCGCCGCTCGGCCTCGAGCCCGTTGCGCCCGACGGCGCCCACGAACGGGTCGACCGGTCGCTCCGCTTCCGCCGCGAGGTGCGCACGTGGGCCACCCCCGACGGCGACGGGCTGCTGATCCTGGCCCGCGGCCTCGCCGATCGGTGGGAGGCCGCCTTCGAGGTCGCCCCCGACGGCCGGGGACGCGGCCTCGGGCGCCGCTTGGCCGCCGCGGCTCGCCACCTCGTCCCCGCCGGCGAGCCCGTCTTCGTCCAGATCGCGCCGGGGAACGTGGCGTCGCTGCGCGCCGTGCTCGCCGCCGGCGGCTACGTCCCCATCGGGGCCGAGGTCATGTTCGCCCGTCCCCGCCCCCCGTCCTCGCCGAACTCGGGGGAGTAAGCGCCCAGAACTGGGCGTCTACTCCCCCGAGTTCGCCGAGGGGGTGCGATCCCGGAGCGAGCCGACCCGCTGGAGGGCCTTGCGGGCGGTGAGGCGCAGCTTCGGGTGACGGAGGACGAAGTCGGTGGCCATGCGGGGTGGCTCGGTGCGGGCGGCGTGGAGCCAGCCCGCCGGCCCGGGGCCGCGGACGGTGCCGCTGGCCACCGTCAGCTCGTCGTCCTTGAAGCTGTCCTTGTAGTCGTGCTCGCCGGCGCCGAGGTCGAAGGTCGTGACGCCGTCCTCGGCCGCCAGCCGGACCATCTCCAGCAGCTGCACGAGCCCGGGCTGGTAGCGGTGCAGCTCGGTGTCGTAGGCCGGGAACCAGTGGGCGAGCGTGCCGTGGGACCGCAGGGCGAGGCACACCGCGACCGTGCGGCCGTCGACCCGCATCGTCGAGAGGTGGGCGGCGAAGCCCGGCGTGCGGGTGGCGACCAGGTCGCGCACCAGGTCGACGACCTGGGGCTGGGCGAAGCGGTCGCGGCGCCCGGTGCGCCGGTACTGGGCCGACTTCCAGCGCATCAGGACGTCGAGGTCGCCGGGGTCGGACGTGTCGAGCTCGGACTCGACCGGGCCGACCTGCCGGCCCAGCCGGCGGCCGTGGTACAGCGCCTTCTTGATCCGGCCCGAGCCCTTGCGCCGCTCGATCCAGGCGTCCCACCCGTCGGAGAGGTCCATCACTGGCGAGGCGTGGAGCTCGGTGCGGGGGGCGCCGAGGGCCGACGCCTGGCTCGGGACCAGGTGGTCGAACTCCCACACGGCCACGCCGGTGGCCCGGCGGAGGGCGGCCGCGTCCCACGGCGTGCCGGGGGCCAGGACGGCGGCCTGCCAGTCGGTGAGCCCGAGGCCCAGGGCCCGGCCCACGCCCAGGCGGCCCTGGTGGAAGGGCACGAAGCCGGCGAGGTCGGGCCCGTCGTGGAGCACGGCGACCCGGGTGTCGGGCCACAGCCGGCCGATGGCGAGCGCCATCTCGGGGCGCAGGAAGGGGCTGGCCAGCTCCGGATCGGCCTCCTGGATCTCGATCCACCGGGCCGTCTCGGCCGGGCCGAGGTCCTCGGGCCGCACCACCTCGGCCCTCACCGCCGTCGTCTCCCTGCCACGTCGTCACAGTAGGTCCGGGCGCGCCGGGCCAAGCCAAGATGGTCCGATGTCCGACGCCCTCACCCCCCTCCCGCGGCCCATGCCGCGGCTGCTGGTGGTCGTGGTGCCGTCGTTCGCCCTCGCCGCCCTGGCGGTGGCGGCCGACCTGCCGGTGGTGGTGCGGGCCCCGCTGGTGGTCTGGGCCGTGCTGGGCGTGCCCGCCCTGGTCCTGGCCAGCCGGCTCGAGGCCCGGGCGTCGGTCGAGCGCTGGGTCCTCGGCGGGGCCGGTGCCGCCGGGCTGACGATCCTGGTGTCGCAGGCCCTCCTCTACGCCGGAGCGTGGTCGCCGGCTCTGCTCCTCGCGGTGATGGGGGCGCTCAGCGTGATCGGAGCAGGTGGACGCCGTCTGGCGACATCCTGAACAACCCCAGGTCAGAGCGGTTCATCACTACTTTACGTGGCGATGCCGTTGATCTGACTACCCAACGTGGTTAGCCTCCGTGGGTCCGCAAGGAACACGAGGAGTGGGGAAACGTGACGACGACCGAACCGGCACCGGCGGAGAGCGTGCCGATGACAGCCCGCACGGCGGCCATGCGACCACCCAGCGTCCGGCTGGTCCCCAGCCCCGACCGCCGGCGGACGGATCGCCGCCAGCGGCCCACCCTCCACCGCAGCCCCATGCCGCGGGTCTCGGTGGTGATCCCGACGCTGAACGAGGAGGAGAACCTCCGCCACGTCCTGCCGTTCATCCCCGAGTGGGTCGACGAGGTCGTCATCGTCGACGGTCGCTCGACCGACGGCACCATCGCCGAGGCCCAGCGCCTGCGACCCGACGTCGTGATCGTCACCGACCCGGAGCCGGGCAAGGGCCGGGCCCTCATGACCGGCTTCCACGCCAGCACCGGCGACATCCTCGTCACCCTCGACGCCGACGGGTCGATGGACCCGACCGAGATCCCCCGCTACGTGTACGCCCTGCTGGCCGGGGCCGACTTCGTCAAGGGCTCGCGCTTCGTCCACGGCGGCGCCACCGACGACATGAGCCTGATCCGCAAGATCGGCAACCGCGGGCTGACCGAGATCGTCCGCCGGGCCTACGGGGGCCGCTTCTCCGACCTCTGCTACGGCTACAACGCCCTCTGGCGCGACGTGCTGCCGTACCTCGAGGGCCGCGCCCCCGGCTTCGAGATCGAGACCCACATGAACATCCGGGCCCTCAGCGCCGAGCTGGCGGTGCTCGAGGTCCCCACCTTCGAGGCCGAGCGGATCAACGGCCAGAGCAACCTGCGCACGATCCGAGACGGCTTCCGCGTGCTGCGGACGATCCTCGTCGAGCGGGGCCGGATGGCGCACGCCGCCCTGCCGACGGCCAGCGACGACCCCCGCCCGGCGATCGCCCTGTCGACCCG
>DASVEC010000165.1:0-20882 GCA_036380755.1 Iamia sp.
TACCCCGACCTCACCAAGGACCGCGAGCAGCTGGTCCTGCGGGCCCACACCCACGAGCAGTTCGTCTTCCTGATCGCCGACGACGATCCGCTGCGGGGCCCGCGGATGGACCACTTCGGCCTCTCGGTCGCGACCCTCGACGAGTTCGAGGAGGTCGCCCGCCGGGCCGCGGCGTGGAAGGAGCGCGAGCCCGACGAGGTCGATCTCGTCGAGCCCAGCGTCGAGGAGTACGCCGGCGCCCTCCGCCTGCACTCGTTCTACGTCCGCTACCGCCTGCCGCTCATGGTGGAGACCCAGCACTTCGAGTACCTGTTCTGACCGAACTCGGGGGAGTAGACGCCCGAAACCGGGCGCCTACTCCCCCGAGTTCGCAGGGGTGCTGCTGAGCAGGGACGCGGCCCGGTGGGCCAGGGCGGCGAGGGTCAGGGTCGGGTTGTAGCCGGCCGAAGTCACGAACACCGACGAGTCGCACACCAGGACGTTGTCGACGTCCCACAGCCTCTGCTCGGGCGAGACGACCGACGACCGCGGGTCCGAACCCATCCGCGCCGTGCCCATGACGTGGCGGCTGGCGGGGGCGATGCCCAGCGGGTTGGCCGCGGCGTGGAGGTCGAGGTCGCCCTGCGGGGGCGACGTGGCGGTGAAGGCCAGCTCGGCCCCGGCGTCGGCCATGACCGCCTCGTGGAGCGGGCCGGCGTGGGCCGACGCCACCAGCTCGTGGCGGTGCGGCGCGTAGGTCACCCGCCCGGCGGGGATGCCCCACGCATCGCGCACCGAGGGGTCGAGGTCGATCCGGTTGGCCGCCTGGGGCAGGTCCTCCCCCTGCATGGTGAAGACCCACAGCCGGCGGCGGAGGCCGCTGTCGGCCATGGCCGCGGTGTGGGCCGCGCCCGCTGGGTAGGTCGTGGCCTCGTCGATCGGCCCGGGTCCGGCGCCGTGCTCGACGGTGCCGCCCCGCACCCACGGCAGGCCGGCCTCCCGAGCCGCCGCCCGGAGGGCCGGTGTGTCGACCATCAGATCGTCGTGGAGGTGCGTGACGCTGCGGCCCCGCTCGCCCCCGGTGGCCTCGGGGAAGATGCCGACGGTGAAGGTCTGGAAGTGGTACGTGAGGAAGCGGCCCACCAGGTCACCGCCCAGACCGGTGCGGAGCAGCAGGCGGGGGGTCTCGAACGCCCCCGCCGCCAGCACCACGGCCCGAGTGGCGCGGACCTCCCGCACCGGCGGGTCCGGGTGCTCGGTGAGGTCGAGGTAGCGCACACCGGTGGCCCGGCGCCCCGCCGCGTCGAGGACGATCGAGGTCACGTAGGCCTCGGGCCGCAGCTCGGCCCGCCCCGAGCGCAGGGCCCGCTGGAGCGAGGCGATGGGGTCGCCCTTGGCGTGCACGGGGCAGCCGTAGCCCCCGCAGAACCCGCAGTCGACGCACGCCGGGCGGCCGTCGTAGACGACGCTGTTCGCGCCGGTGGGCGCCCGGTAGGGGTGGAGCCCGGCCCGCTCGGCCGCCGCGGCCGACACCAGGGCCATGGGCATGTCGGCGCCCGGCGGCATCGGGAACGGGCCGCTCCGCGCCGCCGCGAACGGGTTCGTCCCGACCTCGCCGGCGACGCCGAAGGCGGTCTCGACCGCGGTGTAGTGCGGCTCGAGGTCGGCGTACTGGACCGGCCAGTCCTCGACCGCGGCGCCGTCGATCGGCCCGCGCGCCGAGCGGAGGTGGAAGTCCTCCTCGCGGAAGCGGGGCAGCTTGGCGTCGGCGTGGACGCCCCCACCCCCGACGGTCGAGGGCAGGTTGTTCACCTCGCCGACCATGAGCCGGTCGCCGTCGGCCTCGGTGCGACGGTACGTGCGGGGCTCCAGCAGGGGATCGGGCCCGAGCAGGTGGCGGCGGCCGAGGCCGATCTCGTCGTTGGCGAAGTGGCGGAGCGGCTCGTGGGGCGGGGCCGCGTCGAGGAGGTGGTTGCGGCCCTTCTCGAGGATCACCACCGACCACCCCGCCGCCGTCAGCACCTCGGCCACGGTGGCGCCGCCGGGGCCGGAGCCGACGAGGACGACGTCGCAGTCGGTCACGGCGTCGATCACGACCGGGCCGGAGGGAACAGGGGCTCGGGGAAGCCGATGCGCTCCCAGCCCTGCCCGTCCCGGTTGCCGCCGTAGGCCGGATCGCCGTAGGTGGCCTCGCAGGCGTGGGCATGGAGGACCCGGTCGTCGCCGGGCTCAGGGGCGCCGGCCGCGACCCGGTGGTACACCGCGGCGAGCGAGGCGATGCGCGTCGCCCAGGCGTGGCGCTCCCACGGTCCCATCTCCAGCCACCCGTCCGGCCCGGCCCAGATGCGCGGCGGGTCGTGGTCGAGGGCGGTGAGGAGGCGCTCGACGTACTCGACCGCGCCGAGCTCCGATGCGCCCGGCACCTGGGCGTCGAGGGCGGCGGCGACGAGCTCCCGCTCGCGCCCGGTGAAGGCGGTCACGAGGGGTTGTCGCGGATGTAGCGGTAGACGCCCGCCATGTCGGTGTTCACCTTCTCGGGCAGGGGGTGGATGGTGGCGCCCATCGCCCGCGCCCCCCAGACGATCTTGGCCGTCCGCTCGACCAGGGCGGCGTTGTGGAGGGCCTTCTCGGGCGAGCTCCCGCACGTGACCAGCCCGTGGTTGGCCAGCAGGGCGGCGCCCCGGTCGCCGAGGTGCGATGCCACCTCGTCGCCCAGCTCGACGCTGCCCGTGCCCTTGTAGGCGCAGCAGGGCACGTCGCCGCCGACGTAGACGACGACCTCCTCGATCACCGCCGGGATGGGCTCGTGGGCCAGGGCGAACATGGTGGCGTAGACGGCGTGGGTGTGGATCACCGCGCCCAGCTCGGGGTAGCGGCGCAGGGCCGAGAGGTGCAGGTCCTTCTCGGTCGTCGGCGAGCGGTGGCCCGACACCACCGCGCCGTCGAGGTCGACCACCACCAGGTCGTCGAGCGTCATGGTGTCGTAGGCCACCGACGACGGCGTCAGGCACACGAGCCCGTCGGGGAGGCGGCCCGAGATGTTGCCCGAGGTGCCCTCCACCAGCCCCTCGGCCAGCATCCGCTGGGCCGCGGCGAGGACCGCCTCGGGGGTGGTGGTGGGCGAGGCGATGACGTCAGCCACGATCGAGGACCTCCGGGTTGGCCAGGTTGGCCGGGACCTCGCCCCGCAGCAGCGCCGCGAGCCCCTCGGCCATGAGGGTGGTGTGGTTCGCCTCGGTGTCGTAGGTCGCCCCACCGATGTGGGGGGTGAGGATCACGTTGGGCATCGCCACGAGGGGGTGGTCGGTCGCCAGGTGCTCGCCCTCGAAGTGGTCGAGGGCGGCGGCGGACAGGTGGCCCGACGCCAGCGCCGCGGTGAGGGCATCGAGGTCGTGCAGGCCGGCGCGCGCCGAGTTGACGTACACCGCGCCCTCCTTCATCCGCCCGACCCGCGCGGCCGAGATCAGGCCCAGCGTGTCGGGGGTGACGGCGGCGTGCATCGACACCACGTCGGCCTCGGCCAGCAGGTCGTCGAGCTCATGGGTGGCGTCGGGGGCGAACGGGTCGCTGCTGATCACCCGCATCCCGAGGCCCTCCAGGCGCCAGGCGGTCGCCCGGCCGACGGCCCCCAGGCCCACCAGTCCGGCGGTGCGCCCGGCGAGCTGCCAGCCGCGGAAGCGCTGGTAGGGGATCGATCCGTCCCGGTAGATCTGGCCCTCGCGCACGTCGCGATCGGCGGCCAGCAGGTGGCGGGTGACGGCCAGCAGCAGCCCGACGGTGAGCTCCGCCACGGCGTCGGCGTTGCGGCCCGGGGCCCGCAGCACCGGGATCCCCTTGGCCGTCGCCCCGGGCAGGTCGACGTTGGTCGGGTCGCCGCGGGTGGAGCCGATGGCCTCCAGGGGCAGGTCGAGCACCGGGCCCTTGCAGCTGTCGGCCTCGCAGACGAGCACAGTGGCGCCGACCTCCGTGGCCCGGGCGGCCAGCGCCTCGCCGTCGTACAGGCGCAGCGGGCTCTGGTCGATCCACGGGTCGAGCACGAGCTCGCCCAGCTCGCGCAGCTGGTCGACCCCCGGGCCCCGGAGGGGCGCGGTCGAGAGGATGATCCGGTTGTTGCTCACGTCTCCGGGAGCTCCACGTCGACGGTGGCCTTGGCCATGACGTTGTCGAGCTGGTCGTGCAGCTCGACGGCCACCACGACGATGTGCCGGCGCTTGCGCTCGACCCGGGTGTCGACCACCTCGCCGCTGACGAACGTGACGTCGCCGGTGAAGGCGGGACTGCGGTACTGGGCCGTCGAGTGCGTGATCCGGCCCCACTCCCCCGCCCAGCCGGCGACGTAGTCGATGATCCACGCCCCCATCGACGCGCCGTAGCCGTAGCCCCGCGGCATGCCGACGTGGCGCGCCCACCGGGGCTGGAGGTGGCCGCGGGAGGGCCCGTAGTAGGCGCCGTCGGTGAGCTCGGGGTTGACCCGCTCCATGCGCCGGTCGCCCTCGAACCCGGCCATCTCCTTGGTGTAGCCGAGGGCCTCGGCCCGCACCGTGGTCGGCCCCTTGGCCGTCGCGCCCCACGTCGTCATCGGGAAGGCGCGCCACTCGGTGGTGAAGCTGGCCAGGCTGTGCGGGCCGAGCACGTTCTCGGCCAGCCGGTCGCCCACCGCCACCGAGCCGAAGGGCCGCGGGTCGTGACCCAGCTCCTGGATCTGGTCGATGAAGGCCAGCTTGCGCTCCTCGAGCGACGCCAGCTCGGCGTCGGTCCACTCCGGCTCCTTCGGCTCGGAGAAGTGCTCCTTCTCCCGGGCCTGGCGGGCCTTGTAGCGGATCGCCGTCGAGCGCTGCAGCGCCACCCGCTCGCCCCGCTGGTTGATGTAGAGGGTGTCGCCCCGCTGGAAGCAGGTCGGCCCGGCGAAGCGGGTGTCGGTGACCCGGTAGTCGTAGGGCATGCGGTGGCAGAGGAGGTGGTCGCCGGGGACGACCTGGGGCCCGAAGAACCACCAGTCGTCGCCACCGAAGATGAGGTGCGAGTCGGGGATCAGCCCGACCTGGGCCGGCGAGGCGCCGTGGCTGGTGTCGCAGGCGACGGTGAACGACTGTGGCGCCACGATCGAGCCGAAGCGGCTCGCCTCCGCCCACCGCTCGTCGTAGTGGAGGGGGTTGGGGTAGTGCATCGCCTGCACCCAGCGGCGGATGTCGTTGGTGGTGACGGGCTCCTTGAGCTCGCCCGGCTCCATGGGCACGCCCATGTGCTGGTCGAGGTCGGAGACGTCGAGGGCGTCGGTGTCGGTGGTGGTCATCGGTCTCCGGTGGGGGTGGTGGCGAGGCGCTCCTGCACCAGGGCGAGGAGCTCGGGGTCGCGGACCTTGGTGGCGCCGCCCGTCATCGGGATCTCGCCGTCGGCGAAGAACACGATCTCCTTGGGCACCTTGTAGGGAGCCACCCGCTCGCGCAGGAAGGCGCGGATGTCCTCGGCGCTGGCCGTGGCCCCGTCCTTCAGGGTGATGCAGGCCACGACGACCTGGTCGAGGCGGGGGTCGGGCACGCCGACGATGCGGCTCAGCTTCACCGGTGGGCAGGCGCGCAGCTGCACCTCCAGCTCGGCCGGCGACACGTTGGCGCCGCCCGTCTTGATCATCTCGGTGCGCCGCCCGGCGAAGTGGAGGTGGCCGTCGGCGTCGACGTGGCCGGTGTCGCCGGTGTGGAAGAAGCCGTCGGCGTCGAAGCACTCCTCGGGCGCGACGCCGAGGTAGCCCTCCATGAGCGTGGGTCCGGCGATGGCCAGCTCGCCCACCTCGTCGACGCCGAGGGGGCGACCGCTGTCGGGGTCGACGACGCGCAGGCGGTTGCCGGGCAGCAGCGGCCCCATGCTCGCCCGGGTCAGCTCCCGCGGCGTGCTCCACCAGTGGGAGGAGAAGAACGCGCACGTCTCGGTGAGCCCGTAGCCGACCGGCATGGTCCAGTGCGTGTCGCCCTCGACGGTCGGGTGGCGGGCGAAGACCGACTTGCCGTACACGCAGGTGAGCGTGGACAGGTCGGTGGCGAGCCAGTCGGGGTGCTCGGCCAGCGCCGTGGCCTGGTGGGGCAGCGTGTAGGGCTCGGTCACCCGCTCCCGGCTCATCAGGGCCAAGGTCGTGCCGGCGTCGAAGATCTCCTGCGCGACCCAGCAGCCGCCGGCGGCGAGCGTGGCGCCCATGGCCGTGTTGAGCCCGGCCGTCCAGAACAGCGGGAGGGCGCTCCACATCCGGGTGTCCGGGTGACGACCGAAGATCTGGGCCTGGATCCAGAACTGGAGACAGGGGGCGCGGTGCCGGTGCACGACGCCCTTGGGGGCGCTGGTGGTGCCGGAGCTGAAGATCACCAGGGCGGTGTCGTCCTCCCCGACGGCGTCGATCCGGGCGTCGAGGGCGGTGTCGTCCGCGGCCTCGGCCAGGAACCCGTCCCACGACGGCGTGCCGAGGACGGCGACGGTGCCCAGGGCGGGGAGGTCGGCGGCGAGGGCGGCCACGTCGTCGCCGAGACGCCGCTCGAGGAGCCGGTCCTGGGTGAGGACGACGGTGACCTCGCTGCGGGCGAGCAGACCGGCCAGCTCGGGCCGGGGCGCGAAGGTCGAGAGGGGCACGACGACGGCGCCGGCCATGGCCGCGCCGAAGAGGGCGGCCACCGCCTCGGGACGGTTCCCCATGAGCACGCCCACGGAGTCGCCGCGCTCGATCCCGTGGGCGATCAGCGCCCGGCCGATGCCCCGGGCCCGGTCGCGCAGGTCGGCGTAGGTCCACCGGACGGTCTCGCCTTGGCGCAGGGAGTCGTCGAGCACCACCGCCTCGCGGGGGCCGTGGGTCGCGGCCACCTCCTCCAGGAAGGCGCCCATGGTGAGGGCCCCGATGCCCCCCTGCCCCTCGAGCGGCGGTCCCGCGACCGTGGTCATCGAGCCTCGCCGCCGTGAGGGAAGAGGCCGGCGAAGCCGTCCCGCCCGATGGCCGCCGCCAGCTCGGCCGCCGTGCGCTCGGCCCCCCACGGCAGGCGGAGGGCGGGCTGGACGAGCCGGGCCATGACCGAGATGTCGTACTCGTCGCACACGCCGGCGGCGCCGTGGAGCTGCTGGGTCGTCCGCAGCACCGGCCGGGCCACGTCGAGGGCGTGGACCCGGAGGGCGAGGACGTCGGCGAGGGGGTCGGGCGCGGTGGCGAGCCGCCAGACGGTGAAGTGAGCCAGCTCACGGAGCCCGGCGACGGCGACGGCGCAGTCGGCCAGCTGGAACTGCACGGCCTGGAAGGCCGACAGCGGCTGGCCGAACTGCACCCGCCCGGTGACGTGCTCGACGGCCAGCTCCACGGCCCGATCCAGGGTGCCCAGCACCACGCAGGCCGTGAGGGCGAGGTGGATCGCCACGTCGGCGGGCGGGGGTGGATCGCCCGGGGTCACGGACAGGTCGGTCACGAAGGGGCCGAGGCGGGTCGCCAACCGGTCGCCGGCCGGCCCGCCGACGCCCCCGCTCCCGCACACCGTGGCGACCCGCCACTCCGGGAAGAGGTCGCCGTGATCGACCCGGGCGACCTCGTCGGGCACCACCGCGAGCGGTCGGTCGTCCTGGCCCAGCAGGGCGCCGGCGACGGGGTACGGCAGGGCCACCCGCCCGGCCGCCTCGCACAGCGCCGCCGCCGCGGCCAGAGCGAGGGCGTCGGCGCGGGGGTCGACGTCGCCGAGGCCCAGCGCCGCCAGCGTCGCCGCCACCTCGGCCCGCACCGACGGGTCCTCTTCGGCCCGCCGGGCGACGTCCACTCCGCCGAGCGCGGCGAAGGCCTTGCCGGCCGCGGCGCCGAGCTCGACCGCCTCGTCGGGGAGCACCGGGTTCACGGGCCCGTCCCCGCCAGCAGGGCCTTGGACACGATCATCCGCTGCACCTCGATGGTGCCGGAGGCGACGGTGGCGGCCTGGGCGTAGCGCCAGTGGTCCTCGATCGCCCCGTGGAGCGGCGCCGGCGCGCCGGCGTCGAGGCTCCCCGGCCCCAGGGCCTCGAACAGGACCTCGGCCACGGCCTGGTCGCACTGGGTGATGGCGATGCGGGCCGCCGAGGCGAGGGCGTCGGGGACCTCGCCGGTGGCCTGGGCGTGCACCGTGCGGTAGGCGAGGAGACGGGCCACGCGCACCTGCACCAGCGCCCGCGCCCACTGGACGTGGAGCGCCGGCGGGAGATCGTCCCATTGCGGTGTCAGCTCCCGGCCGAGGGCCGAGAGGAGCCGCTCGCAGCGGGCGTAGCGGGCGATGCCGACCCGCTCGTGGGCGAGGGCCCGGCGGATCACGGCCCATCCCCCACCCACCTCGCCGAGCACGGCGTCGGGGCCGGCCGGGACGTCGTCGAGGAAGACCTCGTTGAGGTGGTGGGGTCCGAGCATCGAGGCGATGGGCCGCACGGTGATGCCGGGAGCGTCCATGGGGACGAGGAACATGGTGATGCCCTCGTGGCGCGTCCCCTCGCCCACCCGCGCCGCCAGCACGCACCACTGGGCCATGCCGGCGTACGACGTCCAGACCTTCTGGCCCGAGATGCGCCAGCCGTCGCCGTCGGGCGTGGCGCGGGTGGTCAGCGAGGCCAGGTCGGAGCCGGCGTCGGGCTCGCTGAAGCCCTGGCACCAGATCACCTCGCCGGCGGCGATGGCCGGCAGGTGCTGCTGCTTCTGGGCGTCGGTGCCGAAGCCCATGATCGCCGGGCCCACCCAGTTGAGCCCCATGTACTGGGCGCCGCGGGGCTCGTGGTGGGCCCACATCTCCTCCCGCACGACCGTCTGGTCCCAGAGCGAGCCACCGCCCCCGCCGACGTCGGTGGGCCAGGCGATGGTGAGGAGGCCCTCGTCGGCCAGGAGCCGGCAGAAGCGCTGGGCCGCCTCGAGGTCGGCGGGATCGTCGGTGAAGGCGCCGAGGGAGTCCTCGGCGACGTGGGTGGCGATCAGCTCTCGCAACCGGGTGCGCAGGGCGGCCGCCCGCTCACCGAGGTCGAAGTCCATCGGCGACCTCCTACCTGACACGGATGTTAGTCGTCCGGCTACGGTCGCCGTCCATGGACGGAGCGCCCCCCTCGGTGGCCCGCGTCCTCGACCGCGCCCTGGCCCGCGATCCGGAGCACGAGGCCCTCGTCACCCGGACCCGACGGCTCACCTACGCCGAGCTCGACGCCCAGGCCGACCGGGCCGCCCACGCCCTGCGCGCCCTCGGCGTGGCGACCGGCGACCGGGTGGCGGCGTCGCTCCCCAACGACGCCGACGTCGTCGTCGCCTTCCACGGCGCCATGCGGCTCGGCGCGGTGTGGGTGGGCGTGAACCGGGTCCTCGCCCCGCCCGAGAAGCGGTACCTGCTCGACGACTGCGGCGCGACGCTGCTGCTCAGCGACGACGATGATGGCTTCGGGGTGCGGCGGCTCGACGTGACGGCCTGGCGAGAGGCCGTGGAGGCCGCGCCCGACGGCCCGGTCGGCGTCGACGTCGACCCGCGGGCCCCCGCCGGCATCGCCTACACCAGCGGCACCACCGGGCACCCCAAGGGGGCGGTGCACAGCCAGCGGAACCTGCTGGCGCCCGGCGCCGCCCTGGTCGAGACCCGGGGCTACGGACCCGACCTCCGCAAGGGCGACTGCTTCCCGTTCACGATCCTCAACCTGGCGGTGCTGACGACCCTGCTCGTGTCGCAGGCCGCGGGCACGTCGGTCGTGATGGACCGCACCGACCCCGAGGGCATCGCCGAGTGGATCCGGACCGAGCGCATCACCACGTGGAACGGCGCGCCCGCCATGCTGCACGGCCTGGCCACGAGCGAGGCGGTGGCGCCGGCCGATCTGGCCACGCTGGACGAGGTGTGGACCGGCGGGGCCGACTGCCCCGAGGCCATCCGCACCGCGTTCGCAGCCAGGTTCGGCCGGCCGGTCCTGGCCACCTACGGGCTGAGCGAGGCCCCGACGGTGGTGGCCATCGACCCGCGCTCCGGCGCCCACGTGGCCGGCGCGTCGGGGCGGCCGCTCCCCCACCTGGCGGTGCGGATCGCCGGACCCGACGGAGCGACGGTGCCGGCGGGCGAGACGGGCGAGATCCGCGTCGGGCCGGCCGACGACCGGTACCGGACGATGCTCGGGTACTGGGAGCGGCCCGAGGCCACCGCCGAGGCCCTGGCCGGCGGCGAGCTGCACACCGGTGACCTGGGGTTCCTCGACGCCGACGGCTACCTGCACGTGCGGGACCGCACCAGCCTCCTGATCATCCGGGGCGGGGCCAACGTCTACCCGGCCGAGGTCGAGCGGGTGCTGCTCGCCCACCCCGGCATCGCCGGTGCGGCCGTGCTCGGCGTCCCCGACGAGCGGCTGGGCGAGCGGGTGGTGGCCGTGGTGGAGCCGGCGCCGGGCGTCACCGTCGATTCCGACGCCCTGCGCGCCCACTGCCGGGCCGAGCTGGCCCGGTACAAGGTGCCCGAGCGGTTCGTGGTGGTCGCCACCCTCCCCCGCAACGCCATGGGCAAGGTCGTGCGCACCCGTCTGCCCGGCCTCGTCGCCGACGGCTAGTTTCTGACACCAGTGTCACTCGACGGCTTCGACCCCGAGACCGTCCGGGCCAGGTACCTGGCCGAGCGGGACAAGCGCCTGGTGCCCGGGCGGGCCGACATCCGCGACCTGACCCGCGACGAGCACTTCGCCCGCTACCGCGCCGACCCCTTCGCGCCCGTCGCCGACCGGGACCCCGTCACCGACGAGGTCGACGTCGTCGTCGTGGGCGGCGGCATCGCCGGCGTCGTGGCCGGCGCCCAGCTCCGCAAGGCGGGCGTCGCGCGGATCCGCATCGTCGACCAGGCCGGTGGCATCGGCGGCACCTGGTACTGGAACCGCTACCCCGGCGTGATGTGCGACGTCGAGTCGTACATCTACCTCCCGATGCTCGAGGAGCTCGACTACGTCCCCCGCGACCGCTACGCCTCCGGCGAGGAGATCCGGCTCCACCTCCAGGCCCTGGCCGAGCGCTTCGACCTCGTGTCCGATGCTCTGTTCCACACCGGTGTCACCCGGGCGTCGTGGGACGACTCGCGCGCCCGCTGGCAGGTGCGCACCGACCGGGGCGACTCGATCACGAGCCGCTACTACGTGCTGGCGGTCGGGATCCTGAACCTGATGAAGCTCCCGGCGATCGCCGGGATGGAGCGCTTCGCCGGCCACTCGTTCCACTCCGCCCGCTGGGACTACGGCTACACCGGAGGTGGCCCGGGCCAGCCGCTGACGAACCTGGACGACCAGGTCGTCGGGGTCGTCGGCACCGGCGCCACCGGCATCCAGTGCGTCCCCGCCCTGGCCGACGCGGCCCGGCACCTGTACGTCTTCCAGCGCACCCCGTCCGCCATCGGCGTCCGCGGCAACCGGCCGACCGACCCCGGCTTCGCGGCGACGTGCCGACCGGGGTGGCAGCAGGACCGGATGGACAACTTCCAGGCGGTCATGCTGGGCCGGCCGGTCGACGCCGACCTCGTCGACGACGGGTGGACGCACCACTACGCCATCGCCCAGCGGGGGGCGGAGGACGTGGACTTCCGGATCATGGAGGAGCACCGGGAGCGGGTCGCCTCGCTGGTCGGCGATGCCGCCGTCGCCGAGATCCTCAAGCCGCAGTACCGCTACACGTGCAAGCGGCCCTGCTTCCACGACGAGTACCTGCTGGCCTTCAACGAGCCCAACGTGACGCTCGTCGACTGCCCGGGTGGCTTCGACGAGGTGACCGAGCAGGGCCCGGTGGTCGACGGGCGCCAGTACGAGGTCGACTGTCTCGTCTACGCCACCGGCTTCGAGGCCGAGCTCACCCCGCTCCCCCGCCGGGCCGGCCACGACATCGTGGGTCGGGGCGGCGTCACGCTGGCCGAGCAGTGGGCCGACGGCGCCGGCAGCCTCTACGGGATGATGGTCCGCGGCTTCCCGAACCTCTTCGCCATGCCCGCGCCCGGCCAGCAGGCCGTCGTCACCGTCAACTACACCCAGCTGGCCGTGCTCGGCGCCGAGGTCGTCGGACGGACCGTCGGGCTCCTGGAGGCCAAGGGTGTCCGCGCCTTCGACGTGGCGGCGTCGGCGGAGGCGGCGTGGACCCAGGGGATCGTCGACTCGTTCATCGACGCCAGCCGCATCCTCTCGTCCTGCACGCCCTCGCGGATCAACATGGAGGGCCACCCCGAGCGGGCGAACCCCCGCAACGGCAACTTCGGGCGCGGCTTCGGCGACTACTTCGCCTACCGCGACCTCCTCGTGGACTGGCTCGACCGGGGCGATCTCGACGGCCTGGAGCTGACGTGAGCCCGTCCCGCGGCGACCGGCGGGTCGTGGTCGTCACGGGTGGCGGTGGCGGGATCGGTGCGGCCATCGCCACCGAGCTGGGGCGCCAGGGGTGCTTCGTCGTCACCGTCGACCCACTCGTCACGTCCGACGGCTCCGAGCCGCTCCCTCCCGCCGAGGAGACGACCGCGGGGCGCATCGTCGCCGCGGGCGGAGCGGCCCGGGCGTCGTCGGTCTCGGTCACCGACGGGGAGGCCGTCCACGACCTGTTCCAGGAGCTGGTCGACGAGCACGGACGTCTGGACGCGGTGGTCAACGTGGCCGGCATCACCCGGCCCACCACGTTCGCCCGTGGCACCGAGGAGGACTGGCGGGAGGTGCTCGCCGTCCACCTCGGCGGTTACCTCAACGTCCTCGGCGCGGCCCTGCCGATCATGGCCGCGGCCGGCCACGGGCGCGTCCTCGGCGTGACGTCGGGATCGGGGTGGCGCGCCGCCGATGCCGGCGCCTACGGCTGCGCCAAGCGCGCCGTGGCCGCCCTCACCTGGCAGCTCGGGCGGGAGGCGCCCGCGGGTGTCGCCGTCAACGCCGTGTCGCCGATCGCCGTCACCCGGATGGTCACCGAGGCCCTGGCCCGCGCCGCCGGGGCCAAGGGCTCCACCGCAACAGGCGGGCTCGCCCTCGGGTCGATGCCCGAGCCCGAGCAGCTGGGGCCTCTCGGCGCCCACCTCGTGGGCGACGACCTGTCCTTCCGCGGTCAGGTGCTCTTCGCCGCCGGCTCCGAGGTGGCCGTGGTCGACCGGCCCCGGCTCCTCGAGGTCGTCGCCACCGAGTGGACGTCGTCGCTCCCCCACCTGTTCGAGGCGGCCACCGTCGGTGCCCTGGGCCCGGCCGAGGCCCGGCAGGCGAGCACCGGCGGAGCCAACCCCCGCTTCCCGTCCGCCTTCGCCGCCCCGACCGAGGATCTCCCGCCGGCCGCGGTGCGGACCTGTGCCGTCGTCGCCGAGCACCCGCCGATGGGCGCGGCCGTCACGACTGCGCTCGAGGCCCGGGGCGTGGCCTGCACCTCGCTCCCGGCCGGGGCCGGGGGCTCGGTCGATGTCGGTTCCTTCGATGCCGTCGCCGTCGTCACCGCAGGCGGGGCGCGGTCGGCGAAGGGCGGGTGGACAGGCGTGCTCGCCGAGCACGCCGGCCTCGTGGAGGAGATCGCCACCGACGGAGCCTGGGCCCGGGCGGTGGCCGGCGCCGGCCGGCCGATGCGGCTGGTCACCCTGGTCGACGCCCGGACCGCCGGCGGACGCAGCCGGGCCCAGGCCGCGGCCCAGCTCTCCCGAGCCGCCCGGAGGGCCACCGACGACCGCGTCGCCGCCTTCGCCGTCAGCGTCGAGGGCGCCGGCCCCGTCGAGTACGGCGAGCTCGCCGCGCACCTGCTGTGCAGCCCGTCGACGCCGGCCCTCTCGGGCGCCGAGCTGGTCGCCGCGCCGGGGTGGTGCGGGCTCCGCGGCCACCCGCGCCCGGCGGGGAGCATCGCCCTCGCCGGCCCGGACCTCCCGCCCTGGTTCGACGCCGTGCTGGGCTCCATCGTCGAGGGGTGCGCATGACCCCGCGGCCCACCCGGATCGTCGACGCCCACGTCCACCTCTGGGATCCCGCCCGCACCGACTGGTACCCGTACCTGTCCGGCCAGCAGGACCTGGGCCTGGGCGACACCTCGGGCATGGCCCGCCGCTTCGACGTTCCGACCTACCAGGACGAAGCGAAGATCTGGAACGTTCAGAAGATCGTGAACGTTGCCGCGGCGACAGGGCGGCACTCGGTCGACGAGACGCTCGAGCTCGACCGCCGGGCCACCACCGAGGGCCATCCCGACGCCATCGTCGGCGGCCTGCCGCCCACCGAGACGGTGGCCGAGACCGTGGCGCTGATCGACGAGCAGATGGCGGCGTCCCGCTTCCGCGGGGTGCGGCCCATGGGCGGGTCGCGGGACCCGGTCCCCCCGGACGAGGTGCTGCGGGCCCTCCAGGAGCGCGGCCTGCTCTTCGAGCTGATGGCCCACCCCGACCGGCTGCAGCCCGCGGCCGAGCGCCTGGCCGCGCACGACCAGCTCGTCGTCGTGGTCGAGCACACCGGCTGGCCCCGGTCGGACGGGGCCGAGGAGCGCGCCCTGTGGGAGGCGGGCATCGACGCCCTCGCCGGGCTCGGCGACCGGGTCGTGTGCAAGCTCTCGGGCCTGGCCATGCCGCTGGGGTCGATGAGCGCCGAGGCGTTGGCGCCGTGGATCGAGCGGGCCATCGAGGCCTTCGGCGTCGATCGGTGCCTGTTCGCCAGCAACTTCCCGGTCGACGGCCTGCACGGCACCCTCGACGAGCTGTTCTCGGCCTACGCCACGATCACGGCCGACCTCGACGAGGTGTCCCGCGACCAGCTCTTCGCCGCCAACGCCGAACGCATCTACCGCATCTAGGGCGGTGGGAGGTTCTCGGCCCTGACACGCGGCCGCCGACACGTAGGTTCGGGAGATGCGCCCACTGCGCGAAGCGCATCGCGTCGGTCTCGACTCCTTGGCCGACGTGACGGTGCTGCTGCAGCGGATCCGGCGCGCTCACCCCACGGCAGGGCTGTACGAGGCCGCCGACCTGCAGTGGTCGTGGCGGATGCCGCGGGCGACCGACGTCCATCCCCAGCTCTTCTGGCTCGACGACCTCGACCGCCCGGAGGCCGCCGTGATCGCGACCGGCCTGGACGATCGGATCGACCTCACCCCGATCGTCATGCCGGACGCAGCTCCCGACCAGGTCGCGCACGTCATCGAGCGCGGGCTCGCTCATGCCGGTGCGTCGGGGTTCGAGGCCATCGACCTCGAGGTCGACCGCGCCGACGACGTCCTGCGCGACGTGCTGGTCGGCCACGGGTTCGCGCCCGAGGGCGACGGGGTGGTCGAGACCTGGCTGGCCGCCGACGCCCGACCGGAGATCAGCCCACGGCCCGAGGGCTATCGGTTGTCCAGCCGCCTCGGCACGATGGATCGCCCGCATCACATGATCAGCCCCGAACGGAACCACCCCGACGTCGAGGCCCGCCTTCGTCAGACCTCGCTGTACCGCCCCGACCTCGACCTGGTGGTCCACGACAGCAACGACCGCGTCGCCGCCTACGGGTTGTTCTGGTACGACCCCGAGACCGCCACGGGCCTCGTCGAACCCATGCGCACCGAGGACGACCACCAGCGGCGAGGGCTGGCGCGCCACGTCCTCACCACCGGCATCGATCTGCTCGCCCGGGCCGGCGCCGAGCGCATCAAGATCTGCTTCGAGCCGGACAACCCGGCATCGAGGAACCTCTACCTCGACGTCGGCTTCGAACCCGACCGGCAGACCGTCCTGTTCTCCCGCCGGCCGAGCGGGACCTAGACCGAGCGGAGGGTGCCGCCGTCGACCTCGAGGGTGGCGCCGGTGATCCAGCTCGCCTGCTCGCCGCACAGGAACACGACGGCGGCGGCGACCTCCTCGACGGTGCCGAAGCGACCGGCGGCCACCTGCTGCTTGGCCAGCATGCGATCCATGACCTCCTCGACCGTGGTGCCGCGGCGCTCCGCCGTCGCCGCCGCGTTCTGGGCCACCAGCTCGGTCAGGGTGATGCCGGGGACCACGCACGAGCTGAGCACGCCGTCGGCGGCGTAGGCCCGTGACAGCGAGGTCGACAGGTTGAGCAGCGCCGCCTTGGCCGCGGCGTAGGGCGCGAAGGCCGGATCGGGCTCGCGCCCGCTGATCGACGCCACGTGCACCATGCGCCCCCACCCCGCCGTACGCATGACGGGGGCGCACGCCCGCGCCATCCGCTCGGCGGCGAAGAACGTCAGCTCGAAGCCGCGGCGCCAGTCGTCGTCGGTCAGCCGGTCGAGGGGGACCGGGTTGGCGTCGCCGGCGTTGTTGACCAGGACGTCGAGCCGACCGAAGGCGTCCCAGCACCGGGTGGCGGCGACGTCCGCCGAGGCCGGATCGGTGAGGTCGGCCGGACACGCCACCGCCGCGGGACCGAGATCGGCCGCCACCTCGTCGAGCGCGGCGGCCGACCGGGCGACCAGGAGCACCGACGCGCCCTCGGCGACGAGGGCCTCGGCCACGGCCCGCCCGATCCCCCGGCTGGCACCCGTCACGATCGCCGCCCGCCCGTGCAGCCCCAGGTCCACGAGCACACGGTAGCGGTCCTGCCTAGTCTGACACTCGTGTCAGGTTCGGGGTCGGCGAGGGTCTGAGGGCAGCGACGTGGAGCCGGGCGAGTTCCAGGGGACCATCGGCCGCTACCACTGGGACTCCGAGGCGTGGTGGCCGGACGATCCCCGCCCGCCCGAGGGGGCGCCCAACGTCCTGATCGTCGTGCTCGACGACGTCGGGTACGCCCAGATCGGCTGCTACGGGTCCGACATCGCCACACCGACCTTCGACCGGCTGGCCGCCGGCGGCCTCCGCTACGCCAGCTTCCACACCACGGCCCTGTGCTCGCCGACGCGGGCCTGCGTCCTGACCGGGCGCAACCACCACCGGGTCGGCATGGGCCGCATCATCGACCTGGCCACCGGCTTCCCCGGCTACGACGCCCGCATCCCCCGGTCGTGCGCCATGCTCCCGGCCGTCCTCACCCCGCACGGCTACGCCGCCTGGGCCGTGGGCAAGTGGCACCTCACGCCCGAGGACGAGGAGCACATGGGCGCCCGCCGCGACCGCTGGCCCCTCGGCCAGGGCTTCGAGCGCTGGTACGGCTTCTTCCCCGGCGAGACCCACCAGTTCGTGCCCGCCCTGGTGCACGACAGCCACAGCGTCGAGCCGCCCGCCGGCGTCGACGACGGCTACCACCTCACGACCGACCTGGTCGACCGCTCGATCGAGTACCTCGAGGACCTCCGCCACGTCGACGTCGACAAGCCCTGGTTCCTCTACCTCGCCCCCGGCGCGTGCCACTCGCCTCACCAGACCCCGCCGGGGTGGATCGAGCGCTACCGCGGCCACTTCGACCGGGGGTGGGACGAGTGGCGGGTCGAGGCCCTGGCCCGGCAGAAGGCCGAGGGCCTGCTGCCCGAGCACACCGAGCTGTCGCCCCGGCCCGACTGGGTGCCCGCCTGGGCCGACCTGGCGGACGTCGAGCGGCGCGTCTACGCCCGCTACATGGAGGCCTTCGCCGCCTACCTCACCCACACCGACCACGAGCTGGGCCGTCTGGTCGACCGGCTGGAGACCATGGGCGAGCTGGACGACACGATCGTCGTGGTGCTGTCGGACAACGGGGCGTCGTCCGAGGGTGGTCCCGTCGGCTCGCTCAACGACGCCCGGGTCTGGAACGCCCTGCCCCGCACCGTCGAGGAGGCGGCCGAACGCATCGACGAGATCGGCGGGCCGCGGATCCACAACAACTACCCGTGGGGGTGGACGGTCGCCGGCAACACGCCCTTCCGGCGGTGGAAGCGCGAGACGCACGAGGGGGGCGTGGCCGATCCTCTCATCGTCCACTGGCCCAACGGCATCGCCGCCCGCGGCGAGGTCCGCACCCAGTACGTCCACGCCGTCGACATCGCCCCGACGCTCCTGGACGTGATCGGGGTGCCGTTGCCCGACGCCGTCCTCGGGGCCGAGCAGCAGCCCTTCGACGGGGCCAGCTTCGCCGCCACCTTCGCCGCCGACGGCGCCGGCGCGCCCGAGCACCACCGGGTCCAGTACTACGAGATGCTCGGCTGCCGGGCCCTCTACCGCGACGGGTGGAAGGCCGTGACCTACCAGGAGATCCAGGTCGACGAGCCGCGCCTCGACGAGGTGACGTGGGAGCTCTACGACCTGCGGGCCGACCCGTCCGAGTGCCACGACCTGGCAGCCGCCCGGCCCGACGTGCTCGAGGAGCTGGTCGAGCTCTGGTGGTCCGAGGCCGAGCGCAACGCCGTCCTCCCGATCGACAACCGGCCCTTCTCGGAGCTGGTGTTCCAGCGGCCCGGCGTGGCCCCCCGGTCCCGCTACACCTACTGGCCCGGTCGGGCACCGGTGCCGGAGTCGGTCGCCGTCAACGTGCGGGGCCGGCCCCACGTCATCAGCGCCCACATCACGGTCGCGGACGACGTCTCGGTGGTCGAGGGGGTGCTGGCCCAGCAGGGATCGGTGCTCGGCGGGTGGTCGTTCCACCTCCTCGGCGATGGCCGGCTGGTCTACGTCCACAACCTGGCGGGGTGGCGGCTGTACCGGGTCGAGGCCGCGGTGGGCACCTTGGCACCCGGCGACCACGTCTTGGCCTTCCGGTTCGACCCGCCGCACGCCGAGCTGCTGGTCGACGGGGCCGTCGTCGGCACCGGTGAGATCACGAGGACGATCTGGAGCCGGTTCTCGCTGACGGGCGCGGGCCTGACCGCGGGCTGGGCCCCCGACCTCTCGGCCGCGGACGAGGACTACCGGGGCCGGTTCGCCTTCACCCACACGCTCCACCAGGTCGACGTCGACGTGGACGGCGTGCCCGCCCTCGACCCCGACGCCGAGGTCCGCGACGCCATGAGCTCGCAGTGACGCGGCTAGATCTCCGTGCGCCCGAGGGTCCTCGCCGCCTCGGGGACGAACGGCTCGGGGGCGAAGGGGCCGGAGCCGACCGCCTCCACCCGGACCTCCGGCAGGACGACGTGGGGCGGCAGCTCGTCCAGCCACGCCACCGTGCGGGCGACCTCGTCGACGCCGAGGGTGCGCATCGGGAACCGCACGTCGTCGAGCATGGGCGTCGCCACCGGCCCGGTGGTCACCACGTGGACGGCGATGCCGTCGCGCTCGACCTCCTTGGCCAGCGCCAGGGCGAAGGCGTTGAGGCCGGCCTTCGACGCCGAGTACGCCGACCGGCCCGGGTGCGGCGCGTGGGCCGAGCTCGACGACAGGAACACGAACCGGCCGCCCGCCCCCATCACCGGCAGCGCGCCGTGGGCCACGACGTAGGCCGACGTCAGGTTGGTGCGCAGCACGGCTTCGAAGCCCTCGACCGTCTCCTTGCGCACGAACGTCCCGGCCATCACGCCCGCGGCGTGGACGACCAGGTCGACCGGCCCGGCCGCCTCGACCACGGCCGCGAAGGCATCGGGGTCGGTGACGTCGGCGGCGACGGCCCGCCCGCCCACCTCGGCGGCGACCGCCTCCAACGGTTCGCGGCGCCGGGCCGTCAGCACCACGTCGCGTCCCCGCGCGGCGAGGATCCGGGCCACGCCCAGCCCGATCCCGCTGCTGGCCCCGGTCACGATGGCGACGCCCTGGTCCGGTCGGTCCACGCCGACGACCGTACGCGAGAGGATGCCTGACGATGTACGACCAGCCCGGCATCGACGTGCGGACCGACGGCGCCGTCCGCATCGTCACCCTCGACCAGCCCGACTCGCTCAACGCCATCACCGAGGACCTGCTCGCCCAGCTCGTCGACCTGTGGGCCGACGTCGAGGACGACGAGGGCTGCCGGGCGATCGTGCTGACCGGCGCCGGGCGGGCCTTCAGCGCCGGCGGGAGCTACGAGGAGTTCGAGCTGCGCCGCGTCGACCTCGCCGCGCGGCGCCGCAGCCTGCGGATGGGCCGGCGGCTGGCGCAGCACATGCTCGACGTGGCCGTGCCCGTGGTGGCCGCCGTCAACGGCCCCGCCGTCGGGCTGGGGTGCACGATGACGACGCTCTGCGACGTCGTGTTCATGGCCGAGGACGCCTTCCTGGCCGATACGCACGTGTCGGTGGCGCTGGTCGCCGGCGACGGTGGCGCCGTCACCTGGCCGGCCCACACCAGCCTGCTCCGGGCCAAGCAGTACCTCCTGACCGGCGACCGGCTGGGTGCGGCCGAGGCCGTCGCCATCGGCCTGGCCAACTTCGTCGTGCCCGCCGACCGGCTCCTGCCCGACGCGGTGGCCTTCGCCCAGCGGCTGGCGGCGCAGCCGGCTCAAGCCGTGCAGGAGACCAAGGCCCTGCTCAACCAGCACCTGCGGGCCAACGCCGTGCGCGCCCTCGGCTACGGGCTGGCGGCGGAGAGCCAGTCCCACGACCTGCCCGACTACCGGGAGGCGGCGGAGCGCCTCAAGCCCAAGGGGGACCCATGACCACGATCTTCCACGAGGACGACGCCTCGCTCGACACCCTGGACGGGGCGTCGGTGGCCGTCGTCGGCTACGGCAACCAGGGCCGGCCCTGGGCGCTCAACCTGCGCGACTCGGGACTCGACGTCACCGTCTGCGTCCGGGCCGACGAGACCCGGGAACGGGCCGAGGGCGACGGCTTCGCGACCCGCGACCTCGACGCCGCGTCGGCGGCCGACGTCGTCTGCGTCCTCGTGCCCGACGACGCCATCCCGTCACTGCCGCTGACGCCCTCGTCGTCGGCCCTCGTGATCGTGGCCAGCGGCTACACCCTCGCCTTCGACCGGCTCGACCCCGACTGCGACGTCGGGCTGGTCGCCCCCCGCATGCTGGGCCCCGAGGTGCGCCGCTGCTACGAGGAGGGCGTCGGCTTCATCACCGGCGTCGGCGTCCACCGCGACGTCACCGGCACGGCGCAGGCCCGCACCCTCGCCGTCGCCCTGGCCATCGGTGGGCTCCGCCAGGGCGCCATCGAGATGACCCCGCGCCAGGAGGCCATC
>DASVEC010000166.1:0-4080 GCA_036380755.1 Iamia sp.
TCGAGGCGCGCGACGGCGACGAGGTCGCCCTGGCCGGGTTCGTGCGCGCCTCGCAGGCCGACGTCCACCGGCTGGCCGCCCACCTCGTCGACCCGCAGTCCGCCGACGACGTGACCCAGGAGGTCTACGTCCGGGCCATCCCCGCCCTGGCCCGCTACCGCGCCGAGGCCCCGGCCCGGCTGTGGTTGCTGTCGATCGCCCGCCGCACCTGCGCCGACGTGATCCGGCGCCGGACCCGCCAACGCCGCCTCTGGCACCGGTTGGTCTCCCAGCCCGACCCGGCCCGCGTCGAGGGCGTCGCCCCCGCCGGAGGCGAGGTCGACCTGGCCGAGCTGCTCGACGACCTCGACCCGGATCGTCGCCGCGCGTTCGTCCTGACCCAGGTCCTGGGTCTGACCTACGCCGAGGCGGCCGAGGTCGCCGGCGTCCCCGTGGGCACGATCCGCTCCCGCGTGTCCCGCGCCCGCGGCGACCTCACCGCCGCCCTCGCCACCGACATCGAGGCTGACGAGGCCTGACCCGGTACGGTGCGGGGGCACAGGTCGCCCGTTCGGCCCTTCAGGCTCCCACCGGGGTGGTGCTGCGATCCGAAGGGATCCGCCATGGCCACCGCTCCCGCCCTCGGCCCCGCCGAGGTGCCTGCCGTCCCTGCCGTCCCCGATCGCATCTGCGGTCGTTGCCGGGGGACCTTCGCCGGCGACCCCGACGCCCACCCCACGGCCCAGGGCGGCTGGTGGGCCTGCGCGACGTGCCGCGAGACCCTGCTCGGCCCCGTCGTCACCCGTGACCGACCGTGATCCCCGACCCGTCCTTCGCCCACCTCTACGCCCTCTCCGACGGCAGGGGCACCTTCGGGCACGCGGCCGAGACCGACCACCGGTACCGCACCGAGGACGCGGCGTGCACCCTGGTGGCGATCTGCCGGGAGCACGAGCCGCCCACCGTCCTGGTCGAGGTGGCCCGGGCGTCGTTCCGGCTCCTGGCCGACGCCCAGGACATCGACGGCACCGTCCGGACCCAGCGCTCGTCCCGGGGCCGGTGGCAGGGCGAGCGCCACGCCGGTGACGCCTGGGGCCGCAGCGTGGGGGCCTTCGCCGCCGCGGCCGGGCACGGTCCCGACGCCTGGATGCGCGAGGCCGGGCTCACCCACGCCCGGCGGGGGCTGTCGGCCCGCTCGACGTCCGCCCACGCCATGGCCCACGCCGCCCTGGGGGCCGCCGCCATGGTCGGGCTCGACCCCCACCACCTCCCGACGCGGGCGCTGCTGAACGATGCCGTCGCCACCATCGGCCCCGTCCGCTCCGACCCGGTGTGGCCGTGGCCCACCGATCGCCTCGACGGCATCGACGCCGTCGTGCCCGACGCCCTCCTGGCCGCCGGTGGCGCCCTCGGTCGCCCCGACGTCGTCGACGACGGCCTCGCCCTCCTCGGCTGGCTGGTCGAGCGTCAGACGGTCTCCGGCCACCTGTCGCCGACGCCGGTCGGTGGCTCCGGCCCCGGTGATCCGGTCACCGGCTTCGACCAGCGCCCGGCCGACGTCGCCGCCCTGGCCGCGGCCTGCGCCCGCGCCGCCGCCGTCACCGGCGAGCAGAAGTGGATCACCCCGCTCGAGCTCGCCTGGCGCTGGTTCGCCGGCGACAACGACCTCGACGTGCCCGTCTGGGACGCCGACACCGGCGGTTGCGCCGACCTGCTCAAGCGCTCCGGGCCCACGCCCGACCAGGGCGCCGAGGCGACCCTCGCCCTCATCTCGACCCTCCAGTGCGGCCGCCTCGTGGCCGCCGCCCCGGGTTGACCGCACCACCAGGAGACATCGATGCCCGATCGCGCCCCCCACAAGGAATCGTCCAAGAAGGCAGCCAAGTCGCTCAAGGAGAAGCGTCAGGACAAGAAGGACAAGAAGACCAAGCCGTCCTTCGACTCCTTCTCCCGCTGACCGACTGAGGTCCCCCAACCCCTCGAACCGGTGATCAGATCGGACGGGAAACCGTCCGATCTGATCACCGGTTCGTCGCGAGCGGGGGAGGGGTGTGACGGGTGTCCGCTTGCGCTCCGGGTCTCAATTCCGGCAAAGTCGACCGGTCCGCTCAGGAATACCGGAAAGACCGTCGTCGTGCGCAGCCGAACCACCATCGTCCTCGCTCTCGTGCTCGCCCTCCTGGGGGCGGCGTGCCGCGGGGACGCCTCGACCCGGGCCGAGGCCGCCGACGAGGGGCCCACCACCACGGCCGAGCCCGTCACCGTCCCCGAGACGATCCCCGACGGGGTGACGCTCCGGGTGGGCGACCAGCTCGACTACCTCCAGACCGTGCTGGGTCTCGCCGGGGAGGACGAGGACCTGCCCTACGAGGTCGAGTACTCCACCTTCGTGGGCGGCCCGGCCATGCTCCAGGCCTTCCAGGGCGATGCCATCGACATCGGCTTCGTGGGCAGCACCCCACTGATCTTCGCCCAGTCCGCCGGCCAGGACATCGTGGCCGTGGCCGGCTGGGCGTCCGAGACCGGGTCGTTCTACGGCCTGGTGACCGCCCCCGGCGTCGACGACGTCGAGGGCTGGGAGGACGTGGCCG
Organism: Iamia sp.; assembly: GCA_036380755.1. Lineage (GTDB taxonomy): Bacteria > Actinomycetota > Acidimicrobiia > Acidimicrobiales > Iamiaceae > Iamia. The sequence goes on from DASVEC010000166.1 coordinate 2,571, forward strand.
GAAAGCGCATCGCCTACCAGCGGGGCACGGCCGGCGAGGCCGTGCTGCTCCAGTCGCTCGACGAGGCCGGCGTCGCCTTCGAGGACATCACCCCGGTCGACGTCTCGCAGGTCCAGGTGGCGGCAACGCTCCAGGGCGGCGGCGCCGACCTGGGCATCTCGATCGAACCGCTCACCAGCGGCTTCATCGACGCCAACCCCGGGGCCGAGGTGGTGGCCAAGGCCGATCGCATCACCGACCGCTCGTCGTTCCTGATCGCCACCCGCGGCACGCTCGACGACGAGGGCCGGTCGGCGGCGCTGGCCGACTACATCGGCCGCCTGGTCCGGTCGTTCGCCCACCTCCGGGAGAACCCCGAGCTGGTGGGCAGCGAGGTCTTCACCCAGCTCTACGGGCTGACCGCGGAGCGGGCCGCCGAGCTCCAGGGCGAGACCGGCCCCACCAGCTTCTACGCCATCCCCGGCGACGAGCTGCTCGAGGCCCAACAGCACCTGGCCGACCTGTTCGTCGAGGCCGAGCAGATCCCCGCCGAGATCGACGTGGCCGGCCAGTTCGACAACCGCTTCAACGACCTGGTCGACGAGGAGCAGGGCGCGTGACCGCCCTCGACGCTCCCTCCCATCTCGAGGCGGGGGCGGCGGTGACCCCAGCACCGACCGCCCCCCGCCTCGTCACCCTCCCGACCCGCCCGGCCGGAACCGACGACGGCGCCCGCCGTCGGTTCGGCCTGCCCCGCGGCCTGGAGCGGCTGGCCGGCGTGGCCCTCCTGTTCCTCCTGTGGGAGATCGCGTCCCGCGCCGGCTGGCTGGCCACCGACGTCCTGGCCGGACCGTCGACGGTGCTGACCGCCGGGGCCGACCTCGTCCGCGACGGCACGCTGACCGAGGCCCTCTGGGCGTCGCTCCAGCGGGTCCTGTGGGGCATCGCCATCGGCGTGCCGATCGGGGCCGGGCTGGCGCTGCTCGCCGGGCTGTCCCGGCTGGGCGACGACCTGCTGGACGCCACCGTCCAGATGCTGCGGTTCGTCCCGATCATCGCCCTCCAGCCGCTGCTGATCGTGTGGCTCGGCGTCGGCGAGACGGTCAAGGTCACGCTGATCGTGCTGGGCGTCGCCTTCCCGATCTACGTCAACACCAGCGCCGCCATCCGGGCCGTCGACCCCCGCTACCTCGAGCTGGCCGCCACCGTCGGGCTGGGCCGGTGGGAGCGCATCCGGCGGGTCGTGCTCCCCAACGCGCTGGGCGGCTTCCTCGTCGGGCTGCGGCTGGCGTCGGCCATCGCCTGGCTCGTGCTCGTGTTCGCCGAGCAGATCAACGCCAGCAGCGGCATCGGCTTCCTCATCCTCCAGGCCCAGACCCGCTTCCAGACCGACGTGATCGTCGTCGGGCTGGTGACCTACGCCGTGCTCGGGCTCCTGTCCGACGCCGGCGTGCGGGCCCTCGAGCGCCGCCTCCTCCGCTGGGCCCCGGGCCGATGAGCGTCGTCGACACCACCCTGGGCCTCGCGGTCG
>DASVEC010000167.1:0-7663 GCA_036380755.1 Iamia sp.
GCCCAGACGTCGGCGAAGGGGTCCTCCGTGGGGGCGGGGTCGGCCATGGGCCACAGGATGGTCCGATCCGTGGTCAGGGACGAAAACGGGATCGGGGGTCGATCGGTAGGGTTGACGGCGATGCCTGAGGAAGCTGCGCCGCCGTCCGACAACCTGGGCCCCAACGCCTGGCTCGTCGATGAGATGTACGACCGCTTCGCCGAGGATCCCTCCTCGGTGAGCGAGAGCTGGCGGGAGTTCTTCTCCAACGGCCAGACCACCGAGGCCGCGCCCGCGACGCCCGCGCCCTCCGCCCCGAAGCCGGCGGCCCCGGCTCCGGCGACGAAGGCCGAGCCCGAGAAGCCCGAGAAGGCCGAGCTCGAGCCGGCCGAGACGGCCGAGGCGACCAAGGCCGAGCCCAGCAAGGACGAGGCGAGGGCCGCGGCCAAGAAGGCCGACGAGGACGCCCCGGGCGAGGCCCTCCGTGGTGCCGCGGCCCGCATCGTCGAGAACATGGAGCGGAGCCTCGAGGTCCCGACGGCCACCAGCTTCCGCGAGGTCCCGGCCAAGCTCCTCGAGGTCAACCGCAAGGTCATCAACGGCTACCTGTCCCGCACCCGGGGCGGGAAGGTCAGCTTCACCCACATCATCGGCTACGCCGTGGTCCGGGCCATCGCCGACACGGTGCCGGCCATGAACAACACCTTCGTCGAGGGTCCCGACGGCAAGCCCCGCAAGATCACCAACGAGCAGGTGAACCTGGGCCTGGCCGTCGACCTGGAGAAGAAGGACGGCACTCGCACCCTCCTCGTGCCCGTCATCCGCGACGCCGCCGGTCTCGACTTCGCCGGCTTCTGGGCCGCCTACGAGGAGCTGATCCGCAAGGTCCGCACCAACAAGCTCAGCCCCGACGACTTCGCCGGCGCCACCGTCACCCTCACCAACCCCGGCACGATCGGCACCGTCCAGTCGGTGCCCCGCCTGATGCCGGGCCAGGGCGTCATCGTCGGCGTCGGCCGGCTCGACTACCCCACCGCCTTCCAGGGCGCCGACCCCGAGGCCCTGGCCGACCTGGGCGTCTCCAAGGTCATGACGGTCACCTCGACCTACGACCACCGCATCATCCAGGGCGCCGAGTCGGGTCTGTTCCTCAAGCGCATCCACGAGCTGCTGATGGGTGAGGGCGACTTCTACGACGGCGTCTTCCGCTCGATCGGCGTGCCCTACGAGGCCGTCAAGTGGCTGCAGGACACCAACCCGGTGGACAAGGAGGAGTCGACCCTCCAGAAGCAGATCCACGTCCAGACCCTGATCAACATGTACCGGGTCCGTGGCCACCTGATCGCCGACCTCGACCCGCTGGCGGCCAAGGAGCCGCAGATGCACAGCGAGCTCGACCCGGCGACCTACGGGCTCACCATCTGGGACCTCGATCGCGAGTTCCTCACCGACGGCCTGGCCGGCAAGCCCAAGATGGCCCTGGGCGACATCCTCGGCGTCCTCCGCAACGCCTACTGCCGCCGCATCGGCATCGAGTACATGCACATCCAGGAGCCGGAGGAGAAGGCCTGGATCCAGCAGCAGGTCGAGGGTGCGTCCACCTTCCTGCCGCCCGAGGACCAGCGCCACATCCTCGGCATGGTCAACGCCGCCGAGGCCTTCGAGAAGTTCCTCGGCACCAAGTACCTGGGCCAGAAGCGCTTCGGCATCGAGGGGGCCGAGTCGGCCATCCCCATCCTCGACGCCATCCTCGAGCAGGCCGCCCAGTGGGCCCTCCAGGGCGCCATCATCGGCATGGCCCACCGCGGCCGGCTCAACGTCCTCACCAACATCGTGGGCAAGAGCCTCGACAAGCTCTTCACCGAGTTCGAGGGCTACGTCGACCCCGAGTCGACCCAGGGCTCGGGCGACGTGAAGTACCACCTCGGCCAGCGGGGCACGTACCGGTCGCGCCATGGCCACGAGATCACCGTCGAGCTGGCCGCCAACCCCAGCCACCTCGAGACGGTCGACCCCATCGTCGTGGGCATGGCCCGGGCCCGGCAGGACGAGATCAACGACCCCCGGGCGTTCTCGGTGCTGCCCGTCCTCGTCCACGGCGACGCCGCCTTCGCCGGCCAGGGCGTCGTGGCCGAGACGCTCAACCTGTCGAGCATCAAGGGCTACCGCGTCGGCGGCACGATCCACCTGATCATCAACAACCAGCTGGGCTTCACCACGCCTCCCGACTCGGCCCGCTCGTCGGAGTACTGCACCGACGTGGCCAAGATGGTCCAGGCCCCGATCTTCCACGTGAACGGCGACGACCCCGAGGCCTGCGTCCGGGTGGCCCGGCTGGCCTACGACTACCGGCAGCGGTTCCGCAAGGACGTCGTCATCGACATGGTCTGCTACCGCCGGCACGGCCACAACGAGGGCGACGACCCCAGCTACACCCAGCCCCTCATGTACAAGCGGATCGACGCCCGCCGCTCGGTCCGCAAGCTCTACACCGAGGCGCTCGTCCGCCGGGGCGACATCTCCATCGAGGAGGCCGAGGCCGCCCTCGACGACTTCTCCAAGAAGCTGGCGGGAGCGCTCGAGGAGACCCGCTCCCACGCCCCCGAGGGTGAGGTCCGGGCCAAGCCGCCGGCGCCCGCCCGCGGCGTGATGCCCCACGTCCAGACCGGCGTCCCGTCCGAGACCATCGACCGGATCTACGAGGGCCTGTCGACCCGGCCCGAGGGCTTCGCCGTCCACCCCAAGCTCGAGAAGCAGTTCCAGGCCCGCAACAAGATGTTCGAGGAGGGCGAGGTCGACTGGGCCCTGGCCGAGTCCCTCGCCTTCGGGTCGCTCCTCCTCGAGGGCACCAACATCCGCCTCGCCGGCCAGGACTCGCGGCGAGGCACCTTCTCGCAGCGCCACAGCGTCCTCGTCGACTACGAGACCGGGTCCGAGTACGCGCCCCTCGCCCACCTCGACCCCGATCAGGCCAAGATCTGGATCTACGACTCCCTGCTGTCGGAGTACGCGGCCCTCGGCTTCGAGTACGGCTACTCGGTGATCTCGGCCGACAACACCCTCGTGCTGTGGGAGGCGCAGTTCGGCGACTTCATCAACGGCGCCCAGATCATCATCGACCAGTACTACGCCGCGGCCGAGGACAAGTGGGGCCAGCGCTCGGGCCTCACGCTCCTGTTGCCGCACGGGTACGAGGGCCAGGGCCCCGAGCACAGCTCGGCCCGGATCGAGCGCTTCCTCACGCTGTGCGCCGAGGACAACATGCAGGTCTGCAACGCCTCCACGTCGGCCCAGTACTTCCACCTGCTGCGCCGCCAGATGCACCACGACGTCCTCAAGCCGCTCGTGATCTTCACGCCCAAGTCGCTGCTGCGGGCCAAGTCGGCCCGCTCGTCGGTGGGCGACCTGTTCACCGGCTCGTTCGAGGAGATCCTCGACGACGGCTCGATCAAGGAGCCCGAGGCCGTGAAGCGGCTCGTGTTCTGCTCGGGCAAGGTCGGCCACGACGCCATCGCCCGGCGCGACGAGCTCGACGTCCCCGCCGCCGTGATCCGGGTCGAGCAGCTCTACCCGTTCCCCCGGGCCCGGATCCGCGAGCTGCTGCAGCGCTACAGCGGCATCGACGAGGTCGTGTGGCTGCAGGAGGAGCCCGACAACATGGGCCCCCGGGCCTTCGTGGGCGAGCGCCTGTGGCCGCTGGTGCCCGAGGGCATCAAGTACCGCGAGGTCTCCCGCGTCGGGTCGGGCTCGCCCGCCGGTGGCAGCCACGCCATCCACGTCCAGGAGCAGGACGAGATCCTGACCCGGGCCTTCGACGGCCTCTAGGCCGCCCGTGGCCCCGTCGGTCGAGGTGCGGCCGCCGCGCGCCGTCGCCCGGCTGATGGCGGTGGTGGCCGCCGGCAGCGCCGCCCTCGCCGTCGTCGGGATCGCCACCGGTGCGGTCCTCCTCGGGCTCGTGGCCCTGGTGAGCGCGGCCTGGCTCGGGTCGGTCGCCTACATCTCGGGCACCGCTTGGTCCCGGGCCGACGCCTCGGGGGTGTCGGTGGGCTGGATGGGCGCCGTCGAGACGGTGGCGTGGGCCGACGTCGTCGCCGTCGAGGTCGTCCGGGCCGGCGCCGGCGGGATGCGCCAGGGCGCGCTCGTGCTGCGGCAGGGCGCACGGCCGGTCCGCTGGGCACCGTGGTTCCCGTTCCTGTGGTTCACCCACCGGTCCGTGGTCGGCAGCGTCGAGCTGCTCGACGCCGTGCTGGAGGAGCTCGACGTCGGTGTCCGCGTCACCGACCCCGACGCCCCCGACGACGACACGCCGACCTGGACCCGCCGCCGCTAGCGCTCGGCGATGTGGACGGGGACGCCGCCGGTCGGGCGGTTGACCACCATGCCGAGGGGCGCAGGCACGTCGTCGGTCGTGGGCCTCACGACGAGGCGCTGCGCCAGCCGGGCGAGGATCAAGGCGATGTCCATCTGGGCCAGGGCGAACCCGATGCAGTTGCGGGCGCCGCGCCCGAACGGCACCCACGCCGTCTCGGCGAGGATCTTGGCGTCGGCGTCGAGATCGAACATGCGGTCCGGGTCGAAGCGCAGCGGGTCGGGCCAGGCGTCGGGGTCGCGCCCGATGAGGTGGGCGGACCACAGCACCATCGTCCCCTTCCGGATCCGGTAGCCGCCGACCTCGACGTCGCGCACCGCCTGGCGGGGGCTGAGCGCACCGGCGGGGTGGAGGCGCAGGGTCTCCCGCATCACCCGCTCGGCGACGACGAGCCGCGCCAGGCTGGTGTGGTCGGGAGGCTCGGCCCGCTCGGCTCCGAGGGCTGCCTCGGCGTCGGCGGCGAGGGCGTCCCAGAGGCCCGGCGCCCGGATGGCCTCGGTCACGGCCCACGAGAGCGACGCCGCCGTCGTGTCGTGGCCGGCGCCAATGAGCGTCACCACCTGGTCGCGGATCTCGGCGTCGGACAGGCCGCCGTCGGCCACGAGCACCTCGAGCACGTCGAGGGGGTCGTCGCTGGGGTGGGCCCGACGGTGGGCGATCTCCCCGTCGATGATGGCGTCGAGAGCCCTGCGATCGGCGCGGACGTGGGCTCGCATCGTGCCCGGCACGGGGTGGGGGAGCTGCTTCACCGCGGGCGACTCGAGGTAGGCGGCCGGACGGCGGAAGAGCTCCTCGATCTCGTCCACGCGGTCGGCGAGGCGCGGTCCGAAGAGGGCGCGGACGACGACGTCCAGCACCAGCGTGCGCAGGAGCGGCGCCAGGTCGATCTCGTCTTCGCCGGCCCTGGCGGTCCACTCCTCGACGGCCACGTCGGTGCGCTCGACGATCATCGGGATCCAGCCGTTGAGCCGCCGTCGGCTGAACGCCTGCTTCACCGACCCGCGGCGGCGGGCGTGGTCGTCGCCGTCGGACACGATCATCGATCCCGGGCCGACGACGAAGCCGATCACGTTGAAGGCGTGCCCCCAGCGGAAGTCGGCGGTCGGCAGGCCGAACAGCTCGCGGGCGGCGGCGGGGTCGCTCACGACCGCCAGGCGCAGCGGGCCGGCGCCGAGCTGCACCATCGGGCCGTGAGCGGCGCGCAGCTCGTCGAGCACGGGGTGCGGCTGGCGCAGCAGGCGACGGATCAGACCCGGTTGCCGGTGGGCCGGGGGCGAGGGGAGCGCCCGGGCGGTCATGTCGGCAGGCTAGGCCAGTCCCCCCGGAGTAGAACGCGTTCTCGTTCTGACTAGTGTCGGCACGGTGACCGACGACTCCGGATTCGCGTCCGCCCAGGCGGGCGGTGTGATCGACACCTTCCTCTCGATGCCCGACACGCGGGCCAACCAGGCGGCCAAGTACGACCAGATCCGCAAGCTGGCCAACGACTCCGGCACCAAGGACATGGAGATGCCGGCCGAGTACATGTTCAAGGGGGTGCCGAAGTTCGACGACGCCGACGTCGACGACCCGGTGCAGGTCGTCCTGGGCGAGATGGCCAAGCACCGGATCTCGACGTTCCTCGTCGGCATCCACGAGAACGAGCACTCGAAGCGGGCCGTCCGCGAGCACCCGCAGCACTTCGCCGGTCTGGTCAACGTCGACCCCAACGAGGGCATCGGCGCCCTGCGGACCATCGACGCCGCCGTGGAGGAGTGGGGCGACTCGCTCAAGTGCGTCCACGTCTGGGGCACGGGGCTGATCCCGCAGGTCCCCCTCGACGACAAGCGGATGTACCCGATCTACGCCAAGTGCATCGAGATCGGCCGGCCCATCGTCCTCTACGCCGGCGTGCCCGGGCCCCGCATCCCCATGGCGCCGCAGCTGCCGATCCTGCTCGACGAGGTGTGCTGGTTCTGGCCCGAGCTCCAGATCGTCGTCCGCCACGGCGCCGACCCGTGGACCGAGCTGATGGTGAAGCTGATGCTCAAGTACCCGGGCCTGCACTACTCGACCTCGGCCTTCGCCCCGAAGTACTACCCCGAGGACATCGTCCGCTTCGCCAACTCCCGCGGCGCCGACAAGGTCATGTACGCCGGCTACTTCGCCGCCGGCCTCACCCTCGACCGCATCTTCTCCGAGCTCCCGTCGGTGGCGTTCAAGGAGCAGGTCTGGCCCAAGTTCCTCCGCGAGAACGCCTCCCGCGTCTTCAACATCCCCCCGGTCCCACCCCCCGACCTCTAACCACCCACGAGCGAACCGGTGATCAGATCGGACGGGTGCCCGTCCGATCTGATCGCCGGTTCGGCGGGGGCAGAGGTGCGACGGGTGGCCCAGTAGGCGGCTCGGACCTCGCGGGCGACCTCGGCCGGACGGTGCCACACCTGCACCTCGTCCACCTCGAGGACCGTGAACCCGGCGCCCTCGAGCCGAGCCCGTCGGGTGGCATCGTGGGCCACGCTCGACAGAGCCCGGTGGTAGAGCTCGCTCTGCACCTCGACGACGAGCGGGACCACCTCGGCCACGAAGTCGACGCGACCGCACCACTGCTCGTCGTCCCCCAGATCGACCTGTCGCCGCATGGGTGGGAGGCCGTGATCGGCGACGAGCTGCTGGAACCGAGACTCGAGCCCGCTCGCCGGAGGCACGTAGTCCCGCGGGAGCGAGTCGAGCAGCTCGCGCAAGGGGGCGGTGCCCGGGCGACCACGGTGCAAGACGTCGTCGAGCTCCCGTCGCAAGGACGGACCACTGACGAGGCGTCGGCTCCACAGCCAGTCGAGTCGTCGTCGCAGCTGCCCGGGGTGCATGCCGTTGGAGAGCTGCAGGAGCATCAACCCCGGTCGTACGACCGGCAATCCGTGCAGCACCGCGGAGAACGGCTCGACCAGATGGACCGGATGGTGGACTCGAGCGAGGCCTGAGGACGTGCGACGTCCTCGCGTCACCATGACCTCCAGCGGCGCAAGGCGGTACCCAGGCAGCCCCCACAGCGCGGCCGCGGATTCGTGCGAGAGGTATGCGTCCGTACCGAGGTCGAGGCACGCAGCCAGCGCTCGCTGCCTCTCGGTCGGCGGTGAACCGCGCCTTCGCAGCACCCGAGGCGACACCATCTCCCAGTCCGGGTTGCGGCATCGACGCTTCCATCCCGACTCGGAGAGGCCGAGGTCGAGGGCCTGTTCGCGGAAGACGAGCCCGTGCTGGGTCTCCGCGGTCTCCAAGAGCCGGAGGTCGACCGGGCGGGTGTCGTCGGTGAAGAGGATCGTCTGTGTCATCCCC
>DASVEC010000168.1:0-2465 GCA_036380755.1 Iamia sp.
CACCGACACCCACTTCACCCACAAGGCCTGGCACGACACCTCGAACACGATCGCCAAGATCGAGTACCCGATGATCGCCGACCCGACCACGGTGATCAGCCAGAACTTCGAGGTCCTCCGCGAGGGCCAGGGCCTGGCCGACCGGGGCACCTTCCTGGTCGACCCCGACGGCGTCATCCAGTTCGTCGAGGTCACCGCCGAGGGCATCGGCCGCAACGCGGTGGAGCTCATCCGCAAGGTCCGGGCGGCCCAGCACGTCCGCTCGCACCCGGGCGAGGTCTGCCCGGCCAAGTGGGAGGAGGGCGAGGACACCCTGGCCCCCTCGCTGGACCTCGTCGGCAAGATCTGACGCCGTGCTCGACGCCTCCATCGCCACCCAGCTGAGGACCCATCTGGCCAAGGTGGTCGAGCCCATCGAGCTCGCCACCTCGCTCGACGACTCCCCGAAGTCGGCCGAGCTCCAGGAGCTCCTCGACGAGATCGCCTCCCTGTCGGAGCTGATCACCGTCGTGCGGTCCGACGACGACGAGCGCCGCCCGTCGTTCGCCATCCGCCGGATCGGCGGCGACGAGCACCGGGTCCCCGGCGACGAGCAACGGGTCCGCTTCGCCGGGATCCCGATGGGGCACGAGCTCACCTCCCTCGTGCTGGCCCTCCTCCAGGTCGGCGGACATCCGTCCACCGCCTCGGAGGAGGTGCTCCAGCAGGTCCGCGACCTGCCCGGCGAGTACGCCTTCGAGACCTACTTCTCGCTCTCGTGCCAGAACTGCCCCGACGTCGTGCAGGCGCTGAACCTGATGAGCGTCGTCAACCCCCGCATCACCCACGTCGCCATCGACGGCGGCCTGTTCCGGGACGAGGTCGACGCCCGCCAGGTCATGGCCGTGCCGTCGGTGTTCCTGAACGGCGAGCCGTTCGGCCAGGGGCGCATGAGCCTCGAGCAGATCGTGGCCCGGCTCGACACCGGCGCCGCCGAGCGCACGGCGCGGGAGATCGACGCCAAGGAGCCGTTCGAGGTCCTCGTGGTCGGTGGGGGCCCGGCCGGCGCGTCGGCCGCGGTCTACGCCGCCCGCAAGGGCATCCGCACCGGCGTCGCCGCCGAGCGCTTCGGTGGCCAGGTGCTCGACACCATGGCCATCGAGAACTTCATCTCCGTGCCCCACACCGAGGGCCCCCGCATGGCGGCCGCCCTCGAGGAGCACGTCAAGGACTACGAGGTCGACGTCATGGACCTCCAGCGGGCGACGGGCCTCGTGCCGGCGGCGTCGGAGGGCGGGTTGGCGACGGTCGAGCTCGCCAGCGGCGCATCGCTCCAGGCCCGCACCGTCATCCTCGCCACCGGCGCCCGCTGGCGGCAGATGGACGTGCCCGGCGAGGCCGAGTACCGCAACCGGGGCGTGACCTACTGCCCCCACTGCGACGGGCCACTGTTCAAGGGCAAGCGGGTGGCCGTCATCGGCGGCGGCAACTCGGGTGTCGAGGCGGCCATCGACCTCGCCGGCCTCGTCGACCACGTCACCCTGATCGAGTTCGACGACGCGCTCCGCGCCGACGACGTCCTCCAGCGCAAGCTGCGCAGCCTCCCCAACGCCGAGATCATCACGAGCGGCCTGACCACCGAGGTGCTGGGTGACGGCGAGAAGGTCGTCGGCCTCCGCTACACGGACCGCGCCACCGACACCAGCCACGAGCTCGTGCTCGACGGGATCTTCGTCCAGATCGGGCTGCTCCCGAACACCGAGTGGTTGGAGGGCGCGGTCGAGCTGTCGCCCCGTCGGGAGATCGTGATCGACGACCGGGGCCGGACCTCGGTGCCCGGTGTGTTCGCCGCCGGCGACTGCACGACGGTGCCGTACAAGCAGATCGTGATCGCCATGGGCGCCGGCTCGACCGCCGCCCTCTCGGCCTTCGACCACCTGATCCGCACGTCGGCGCCCGCCGAGGCCGACGCCGTAGGGTCGGCGGCCTGAACCTCCGCGACCTCGACTACCTGGTGGCGGTGGCCGACCACCGCCACTTCGGTCGTGCCGCCGAGGCCTGCTTCGTCAGCCAGCCCACGCTCTCCACCCAGCTGAAGAAGCTGGAGACCGAGCTCGGCGTGGAGCTGGTGGAGCGCAACCCGCGCCACGTCCTGCTCACCGCCGCCGGCGAGCGGGTCGTGGAGCGGGCGCGCATCATCCTCCGGGAGGCGGAGGGCATCCGGGGCGTGGCCCGGGCCGCCGCCGACCCCGAGGCCGGCTCCATCCGCATGGGGCTGTTCCCCACCCTGGCCCCGTACCTGTTGCCCCACGTGGTGCCCAACCTGCACGCCCGCTTCGCCAAGCTCGAGCTGCTGCTCGTCGAGGAGAAGACCGAGGTCGTGCTCGCCCGGCTGCGCGACGGCACGCTCGACTGCGGCGTGCTCGCCCTGCCCGTCGCCGACGACGGCCTCCACGTCGAGCCGCTCTTCTCCGAGGACTTCCTGC
>DASVEC010000169.1:0-7561 GCA_036380755.1 Iamia sp.
GCCACGCCGGACTTCGCCGATCACACCGCGGTGATCGACGGGGCCTCCGACGTCCTGGTGCGCGTCTTCGGCGAGCGCGGCCAGCACGCCCGTCTCGCCGTCGGCGTGTCCTCCCTCCCCGCCGGCATCGCCGTCGAGGTCGAGGCCACCCTCGCCGTGCGCCCGGAGGGTTAGGGCTGGCGGCCGATGAAGGCGACGAGCCTCGTCTGCTCGTCGGCGTCGGCGGGGACCTCGACACGGGGGCCGTAGTGGCCGCTCCGGCGGAGGATCTCGTCCAGGGGCTCCATCTCGACGAGGAGGGCGTGCACCTCGTCGGGGTCGAGCCGCTCGTCGCCCCCGGTGGCCCGGGCCAGGTCCCACTGGTGCATGAAGACGTCGGACGTGCCGAGCCGGTCGACGGCGGTGGCGAAGGTCATCGTCCCGGGGAGGATGTCGCGCTCCACGCCGGCCAGCTCCGGGTCGTCGAGGGACGCCTGCACGACGTCGCGCAGCACGACCCACGCACCGGCGGGATCATCCTCGATCGACGGGAACGCCGGACGGGCGATCCCCCAGGTGTCGAGGAACAGGCCCGGGAACCACTCGACCAGGTGGCCGATGACGTCGCGCGCCCGCCAGCCCTCGGGCGGGGCCGGCGCGTCCCAGGCGTCGGGGGACACGGCGTCGACGATGCGGGTGAAGTCGGCGGCGATGCGGCGGAAGCGGTCGGACTCAGCGCTCATGGCAGGTGTGACGTCGGCGGACCCACGCGCTCATCGGTGGCCGAGCTGACGTGTGATCCAGCCGAGAAGTGCGCGTCGGCCACCGATGAGCGCAGCCGGCTTCGCCGGGGAGACGAGCTGTGCTCACTGGTTCGCTCGCTGCGCTCGCTCACTGGCCGGCAGGTAGGCGGCGAGGACGGCAGCCCGGTCGTCGAGGTCGTCCGCCTCGGCGCGACCCCGGGCCCGCAGGGCGGCGGCCTGGTCGCGGAGGTCGTCCCGCTCGGCCGCGAGCAGGGCCACGACGTCGGCGTCGGTGAGCTGACGGCGGGCCACGTCGCCGAGCAGGCCGGTGGCGACCGTCGGTCCGGCGGCGTCGACCGCCTCGGCGTTGGCCAGGGCGGCCAGGGCGATGCGCAGCGCCGACGTGCGCGTCGCGTCCCCGGCCTTGAGGGCGACGACGAGGTCGGCCCGCAGGTGCTCGGCGATCGATGTCATGGCATCAGGCTGCCCGCGCCCGGCCCCCCGAGCACGCGAGTTGCGGCAGGATCGGCTCATGGCCGAGACGGTGGCGTTCACGGTGGACGACCTCGAGGCCGTGGGCGAGCTCGCCCTGGCCGCCTGGGGATCGGCGGTCGACCGGGACTGGTCGGTGCCGGCCGGGACGCTCGAGTGGACCTGCCTGGCCACGGCCGACCACACCATCGACTGCGTGTTCTCCTACGCCCTGTTCCTGGCCTCGCGGAAGGAGGACGGCTACCCCGCCTTCGACCTGCTGCGGGCGCTGCCCGAGGCCGGCCCGGCCGACATGCTCGATGGGCTGCGGGCCGTCGTCGGGATGCTGGCCGCCGTCATCCGGACCGCCCCGCCCGACGCCCGGGCCACCCTCTTCGGCGGTGGGGGCCACCCGGTCGTCACCGGGCCCGCCCCCTTCGCCCCCCGGGGCGGGCTGGAGCTCGCCCTCCACGCCCACGACGTGTGCTCGGGCCTGGGCGTCGAGTTCGAGCCGCCGGCCGGGGTGGGCGCCCGCCTGCTCGCGGCCACGGACGGCTGGCCCGGCGCCGGCGCCGGCTTCACGCCGACCGGCGACGCCTGGGCCGACCTCCTCGTCCGCTCCGGCCGCCCCTCCCCCCGCTGAGCACCGCCGCCCCGGTCAGTCGGCGAGGCGGGCGGGGAAGCCGCCGGTGGCGACGGGGCCCCAGCGCTCGGGGGTGACCCGGATGAGCGACTTGCCCTGGCGGGTCATGGCCTCGCGGTACTCGTCCCAGTCGGGGTGCTCGCCGGCGATCGAGCGGTAGTAGTCGACCAGCGGCTCCAGCGCGTCGGGCAGGTCGAGGACCTCGGCGGTGCCGTCGACCTGGACCCACGGGCCGTTCCACTCGTCGGATTGCACCATGACGCTGGCCCGGGGCCGGGCCCGCAGGTTGGCCGTCTTGGCCCGCTCCGGGTAGGTCGAGACGACGATGCGGCCCTCGCCGTCGACCCCACCGCTGACGGGCGAGAGCTGGGGACGCCCGTCGGCCCGCTCGGTCACCAGCACCATGTGGTGCCGGGGGCGGACGAAGTCGAGCAGGGCGTCGCGGTCGACGGTGGTGTTGGTGGCGATCGTGGGGCTCATGGCGTCGAGCCTGGCGAACCCCGCGGCGCCCGGCAACGTCCCGTCGTAGCCTGCGCGCCATGGCCACCCTCGACGACCTGGAGCGGGTGGCCCGGGCCTCGATGCTCGGGAGCCAGGGCGACCGGTCGGCGGCGCGCGGGCTGCTCGACGACGCCTGGGCCGCGGCCGCCGATGGGCCCGCCCTCCTGCGGTGCGCCGTGGCCCACGCCCTGGCCGACGTGCAGGACGACCTCGACGACGAGCAGGCCTGGGACGAGCGGGCGCTCGCCGAGGCCGGGGCCGCCGCCGCCGAGCCGGTGCCGGAGGGGATGCCGCCGGTCGCGGTCCTGCTCCCCTCGCTCCACCTCAACCTGGCCGAGGTCCACCGCCGGCGGGGACGCACGGCGTCGGCCCGCGCCCACGTCGCCCGGGGCCGGACCGCGCTCGCCGACCTGACCGCCGACGCCGGCCAGCCCCACATCGCCGAGGCCCTCGATCGGGTCGAGGCGGCGCTGGGCTGATCAGCCGCAGGCGGTGACGAAGAGGTCGAGCACGTCGCCCCACCCCTTGTCGTAGCCCGGCCGCGCCTCGACGCTGGCCTCGGTCCACCCGTCGTGCACCAGGCGCACCCGGCAACCCTCGTCGGTCGGGGTGAAGGTCAGCTCGACGAGGGTCTCGACCCCGGCCCACGGGGTGAACGTGTGGGCGATGCGGCTCTTCGGCTCCCAGACGGTGACCTTGCCCCAGACCGCGGTCGCACCCGCGCCGTCGTCCTCGTACACCCGCCCCCCGACCTCGGGCTCGATCGTCACGTTCCGCGACTCCGGACCGAGCAACGAGTAGTCGGCCACGGGCCACCAGTCACCGATGCGCCGGGTCCACGTGTCGAAGGCGTGGTCGGGGGGGCAGCGGAGGGTCAGCTCCTTGACGATGGGGTCCACATCAGCTCCTCGGTGACGGATCGGTGTTCTCGGCCAGGACGGCGAACCGGGCCAGGGCGACGTCCCACACCTCGTCCATCCAGGCCCGGGCCTCGGCCAGGCCCCTCGGCTCGAGCGAGTAGAAGCGGCGCGTGCCCTCCTGCTCGACCCGTACCAGGTCCGCGTCGGCGAGCACCTTGAGGTGCTGGGACACGGCCGGCCGGCTGACCGGCAACCCGTCGGCGATCTGCTGGACGCTCCTCCGGCCCCCGCGCAGGGACTCGACGACGGCCCGCCGGGTGGGGTCGGCGAGGGCGGCGAAGACGGCGTCGCTCATGGCTCGAACCGTAAGCCACAACTTACGGATGGTCAAGTCCCGACGGCGGGGATCGGGCGGTACCGTGGCCCCATGCGCTCCGAGGCCCGGCCCCGATGACCGCCACCGTGGAGCCCCCCGTCGGCTCCGAGGCTCGCCGGGCCGAGCTGGAGGCCCAGCTCGACGGCTACCGGCGGGAGCTCACCGGCTACTGCTACCGGATGCTCGGGTCGTCGTTCGACGCCGAGGACGCGGTGCAGAACGCCATGGTGCGGGCCTGGCGGGCGCTGGACCGGTTCGACGGGCGCTCCTCCCTGCGCACCTGGCTCTACCGCATCACGCACAACGTCTGCCTCGACATGCTCCGGGGCAAGCAGCGCCGGGCCATGCCCATGGACCTCGGCCCCGTGTCCACCGCGGACGTCACCCTGGGCGAGCCCCTCGCCGGCGAGACCTGGCTCGAGCCCATCGCCACGGCCCGGGCCATCGCCACCGACCTCGACCCCGCCGAGCAGGCCGTCCAGTCCGAGTCGATCCGCCTGGCGTTCGTGGCCGCCCTCCAGGAGCTGCCGCCCAAGCAGCGGGCCGTCCTCATCTTGCGCGAGGTCCTGCGCTGGCCGGCGGCCGACGTCGCCGTCCTGCTCGACACCACCGTCGCCGGCGTCAACAGCGCCCTGCAGCGGGCCCGGGCCACCCTCGATGCCGACGACCGGGCCATCTCGGCGACGGTCGACGGTGACTCGGCCCGAGACCTCCTCGACCGCTACGTGCAGGCCTTCGAGGACTTCGACCTCGACCGGCTGGTGTCGCTCCTCCACGAGGACGCCACCCACTCGATGCCGCCCTGGCCGCTGTGGCTGCAGGGCCCCGAGGAGTGGAAGCGGTGGAACCTGGGGCCCGGCGCCGAGTGCAAGGGCTCGCGCCTCGTGCCCATCGACATCAACGGCACCCAGGGCTTCGCCCAGTACCGGCCCAGCGGGCCCGGCGGGCGGCACGAGCCGTGGGCCGTCCACGTGCTCGAGGTCGACGGCGACAAGATCGCCAACATCACCTACTTCGTCGACATGGATCGCACCCTGTTCCCGCACCTCGGCCTGCCGGCGCACCCCGACGACCCCTGGCCCGACGCCGCCTGATCAGTCCGGGTCCCGGTGGGCCTGCAGACGCAGGCTGCGCTCGTTGTAGGGCGCCCACCCGTGCTCGGCGCAGGCGGCCAGAAGCTGGCCCTCGTCGGGTGGCTGGGGCAGCTTCACCCGGTCCAGGGCCCGTTCGGGCCGCCCCGGCGGGACGACGACGGTCGATCCGCAGCGGGGACAGGAGTCGACGTGCAGCGTCCGCTCCGACGGCTCCCAGATCCAGCGCCAGGCCCGGAGCAGGGCGGGCAGCCGATCCTCAGGCATCCTCGTTGGCGCGGTGCCGGAAGGCGATCAGGCTGGCCACGACCACCACGGTGATGATGGCGGCGAGGATCAGGGCCTCACCCAGGCCGACGGTGCGAGCGAAGAGCACCCCGCCAGTGTGGCCCCTACAGAGCGCATCCACGTCCTCCGACCCCACCCACCGCCCTAGACGCAGCCGGCTCCGCCGGCTCCGTCCTGATCCAAACCGCACTCGCCGTCGGCGAGACCCTCGATCTGCTCGAGGACGGGGTGCGACTCGTCCCAGGCTCGCTGGAGGACCTTGCCCAGCAGCTCGGGGGGCTGGGCGCCGGACAGGGCGAGGCGACCGTCGACCACGAAGAAGGGCACACCGGTGACGTCCATCTGGTGGGCAGCGGCGATGTCGGCCAGCACGTCCTCGGCGTAGGCGTCGCCGGCCAGGACCTCGTCGACCTCGGCCGGGTCGAGGCCCACGTCGGCGGCCGCCTTGCGGAGCGTGTCGTGGTCGCCGATGGGATCGCCGTCGGTGAAGGTGGCGCGGCCCAGGCGGGTCTTGAGGTCGCGCTGGACGCCCCGCTCGAGGGCCAGGTGGAGCAGGCGGTGGGCGTCGAAGGTGTTGCCGCTCCACTGGCGGTCGAAGCGGAAGTCGATGCCGCGCTCGGCGCCCAGGCTGATGATGTGCGCCTGCCGGGCCTTGATCGCCCCCACCGACGTGCCGTACTTGCGGGCGATGCCGGCGACGTTCTCCTCCGGCGTCCTGGTCCGGGCCTGCGGATCGAGCTGGAAGGAGTGCAGCACCACCTCGACGTCCGCCGCGTGCTCGAAGCCCTCCAGGGCCACGTCGAGGTTGGCCAACCCCACGAAGCACCACGGGCAGACCACATCGGACCAGACGTCGACACGCATGCCGACACGAACCTCCCTGGGGGTCCGCCTGTTCCCCGGCGGTAGCCTCTACGGGTGAGCGAGCAGGACGATCAGCAGCCCCTCGAGCCCGAGGAGACGGGCTTCGACGAGCTGGGGCTGGCCGACGACCTGGTCGCCGCGGTCACCAAGCTCGGCTACGAGGAGCCCACGCCGATCCAGCGCGAGGCCATCCCCGTCCTGCTGGAGGGGCGGGACCTGCTGGGCCAGGCGGCCACCGGCACGGGCAAGACGGCGGCCTTCGCCCTGCCCATCATCCACGCCCTGGTGCCCGAGGCCCGCCGGCCGTCCGCGCCCACCGCCCTCATCCTCGTCCCCACCCGCGAGCTGGCGATCCAGGTGTCCGAGGCCGTCCACCGCTACGGCCGGGCCGTCGGGGCCCGGGTCGTGCCCGTCTACGGCGGCCAGCCCATCTTCCGGCAGCTGCGGGCCCTCGACGGCGGGGTCGACGTGGTGGTGGCGACGCCCGGTCGCGCCGTCGACCACCTCGGCCGGGGCTCGCTGAGCCTCGCCTCGGTCCGGACGGTCGTGCTCGACGAGGCCGACGAGATGCTCGACATGGGCTTCGCCGAGGACATCGACGAGATCCTCGGCGCCACCCCGACCGAGCGCCAGACCGTCCTGTTCTCGGCCACCATGCCGCCCCGCATCGAGGCCGTCGCCCGCAAGCACCTCACCGACCCGGCCCGCATCGAGCTGGGCCGGTCGACCACCTCCGACGGCGATGCCCCGCAGGTGACCCAGACCGCCTTCCTGGTGCGCCGGCCCCACAAGGCCACCGCCCTGGGTCGCATCCTCGACGTCGAGGCGCCGACCGCGGCCATCGTCTTCTGCCGCACCCGGGCCGAGGTCGACACCCTCACCGAGACGCTCAACGGCCGGGGCTACCGGGCCGAGGCCCTCCACGGCGGGTTCGGCCAGGAGCAGCGCGAGCGGGTCATGAACCGGCTGCGCTCGGGGGCCGCCGACCTGATCGTCGCCACCGACGTGGCCGCCCGCGGCCTCGACATCGACCAGCTGACCCACGTCGTCAACTACGACGTCCCCTCCGCCCCGGAGACCTACGTCCACCGCATCGGGCGCGTCGGCCGGGCCGGGCGCGAGGGCGTGGCCATCACCCTCGCCGAGCCCCGCGAGCACCGGATGCTCAAGACGATCGAGCGGGTCACGGGCCAGAAGGTCCAGGTCCGCCAGGTCCCCACGGTCGACGAGCTCCGGGCCCATCAGATGGAGGGCACCCGCGCCGCCCTCGACGAGCTCCTGGCCGCCGAGGACCGGGACACCGACATGGACCGGGTGCGCGTCGTCGTCGAGTCGCTGAGCGACGAGCACGACCTGATGGAGGTGGCCCTTGCGGCGGTCAGCCTCGTGCACGAGATGCGGGTGGCCGGTGCCGACGCCGACGACCGCGACATCCCCGCCGTCGACCTGAAGGACGAGCGACCGAAGCGGGACCGTCCCGCCTCGGGGCCGAAGGGCAAGCCCGGCGGCAAGCCCGGGCGCAACACCCACACCGGTGCGGCCATGACCCGGCTCTACGTCAGCGCCGGGCGCGGCGCCCGGGTCGGCCCCGGTGACCTGGTCGGCGCCATCGCCGGCGAGACCAGCCTGACCGGCCGCGACATCGGCTCGATCGACATCCAGGACAAGTTCTCGCTGGTCGAGGTCCCGGCCGACAAGGTCGACGAGGTGATCGAGGCCCTGGGCCGGACCACCCTCCGGGGCCG
>DASVEC010000170.1:0-3395 GCA_036380755.1 Iamia sp.
CCCGGCGACGGTGGTCCCCGCGGCCACCTGGCGCGAGGAACCGTCGGGCAGCGAGATCGAGATGTCGGACATGGCGGCGACGATACCGACCGACCCCTCGGCGCGGCGTACGCGATGGCGGTCGTACTCTCCCGGGCATGAGCGAGCGCAGCGAAGTCGAGGACGATGCGTGGGCCGGCGACCGGGTGGCCCGCTGGCTGCGCCAGGCCGAGGGCCTGGAGCGCCAGCTGGCTCCGGTGTCCGAGGTGCTGTTCGCCACCGCCGCCCTGGTCCCGGGCGAGCGCGTGCTCGACGTGGGCTGCGGGACGGGCCCGACCACCCGTCAGGCGGCGGCGCAGGTGGGCCCGACCGGAGCGGTGACGGGTCTCGACGTCTCGGCCGAGATGCTCGACGCCGCCGCGTCCGCCCCGGCGGGGGACGGCGCCGCGCCGATCGACTGGGTGGCGGCCGATGCCGTCACGTGGGATCCGCCCGAGGGCGCGTACGACGCCGTCATCTCCCGCTTCGGGGTCATGTTCTTCTCCGACCCGCCCACCGCCTTCGCCCGCCTCGCCACCGCGGCCCGGGCCGGGGGCCGTCTGGCCGTCGCCGTGTGGGCCTCGCGGGACGAGTCCGACCTCTTCGCCGTCCCCCTCCACGCCACCCTCGCCGTGCTCCACCGTCACGGCCTGCCCGAGACCGAGGGGATCCCGGAGGACGGGGGCCCGTTCTCGCTAGGCGACGTGGCTGCGGCGACCGCCCTCCTCGAGGGTGCCGGCTGGACCGACGTCGCGGCGACGTCGCATCGACTCCGCCTCCCCTTCGGCGGCGGGCTCGCCCCCCAGCCGGCGGCCGAGGCCACCGTCGACTTCGGCCCCACCCGCGTCGTCCTCGAGGGCGTGGGCGAGGACGTCCAGGCCGCGGCGGTCACCGCCATCGCCGAGGCCTTCGCGTCCCACGTCGACGGTGACGGTCACGTCGTGCTCGGCGGTCACGTCATCGTCCTCGCCGCGACCCGACGCTGACCCGGGGCCGAGCGACCCCCGGCGCCGCTGGACGAGGTGGATGGTGAGCGACACCACGCCGCCCAGCGCCAGCCCACCGGCCATGGCGACGAGGGGGTTCTCCGACACCTGGCCGCCGATGTAGCCGAGGGCCACGCCGTTGGCCGCCCACAGGACGGCACCGAGCAGCGCGGCCCGGGCGAAGCGGGTCCTCCGGAGGCCGAGGTAGCCGGCCGAGAACGTCGTGGCCGTGCGCCCGCCGGGAACGAAGCGGGCGGTGATGATCACCTGCTCGCCGCGCCTCTCGAGGTGGCGCCCGGCCCACGCCAGCAGACGACCGGGCCGGCCGGTGACGTCGCTCGGGTCGCGCCAGCGGCGCCGGGCCAGCCGGCCCAGGCCGAAGGACGAGAGGTCGCCGACGAGCGCCCCGGCGGCCGCCACCGCGAACAGGGCGACGGGGTCGAGCTCGCCGTTGGTCGCCAGGGCCGCGGCCACGATCACCACCGACTCGCTCGGCAGCACCGGGAACACGGCGTCGAGGGCCGAGAGCCCGAACACGACGAGGTAGGTCCACGCCGCGAGGGAGGCCAGGCCGGCGACGTCGAACATGGGTCCGACCGTACGGATCACCCCTGTTCCCGTGAACGGTGGGACCCCCCCAGGCGATGGTGGGGCCAGCCCCCCGGCGGGCTCGCTCCGGGCGTCATACGGTGTCGGGCGGACGGAACCGGGAGGGACCATGGCCACGTACGACGCAGACGACGTCGGGGGTGTGCGACCGGCACCACCGCCGCCCCCGCCGCAGGCGCCCTCCGACTGGACGTCGGTCGTGCACGCCAGCGCCTGGGCGGATCTGGCCCGGCTGGGCCGCTGGACCGGCGGGAGCCGAGTCATCCCCAGCGGGACCGATCCCTCGCCGTTCTTCGCCGCGGTGGCGCCCCGGTCGCTCGGAGCCGGATCGACACCGGCGCCGATCTACGTCGTGGTCCACGGGTGGGCGCCCGGCTACCTGCCGCTGGTCCAGAAGGCCGGCGGGAACGTCCAGTGGTGGAGCCCGGGCGCCCAGGTCGCCGGCCGGTGGGCGTCCGACTGGTGCTGGTCGCCGGTCGCCGGGTCGACGATCTCGGTCGACACCACCGGCGTCGTCCAGCAGGTCGTCGCCTTCGACAGCACGGCGACCGTCCTCGCCTACTCGTGGATCGACGACTCGGCCACCGCCAGCGGGGTGCTGAACCTGAGCGAGGTCTACCGGTCCGAGGCCTACACGCACCTCAACGGGATCCGGCTGGCCAACGCCCTCGAGAACGCCGTCGCCCCCTCGTTCTTCGCCGCCGGCGGGGAGATCCGCCTGATCGGGCACAGCCACGGGTCGCGGGTGGGCACGGTGGCGGCGATGACGCTCCAGCAGCGCGGCCACCCGGCCACCCACCTGTCGATCCTCGACTCACCGGAGTGGGACCCGACCCTCGCCGCCAACGGGGCCAACCTGCTGGCGTTCTACCTGGAGCAGCTCGACATCGGCGACCCGTCGGGGTCGACCGGCGGGCTGTACGTCGACAGCTACGCCTCCTACTTCGGCGTCACCTACGCCTCGGCCGCCCCGCGCTCGCCGATCGGCAACGTGGTCCAGGTCGGCCTCAACCCGAGCCCGGTCTACGGCTCGGTCGACCCCAGCGACTGCCACACCTACGCCGCCGCCTGGTACGGCGGCGCCGCGGCCGGTGCCGCGGCGGCCGGCGACCCGCCCATCGGGCTGGCCTGGCCGCCGGTGCCCGCGGCCCACACCCCGACGATCAACCAGCGGTGGGGCTCACCTGGCCAGGACCAGTGGCTCCTGACCCCCGGTACGTCCCGGTACCCGACCTACCGGTACGCCACCCACCCGCTGGCCGTGACCAAGGTCGCCACCCAGGGGCCTGTCTCGTTCACTGGCGGCACCCTCGTCCTCGGCCCGGCCGGCGCCGGGCAGTACACGATCTTCGAGGGGCGCTACGCCGCCCAGCACACCGACCAGTACGGCATCGCCTTCGACCTGAAGTGGGCGTCCCCGTTGCCGGGCACCTACTTCGTGGTCAGCATCGGCCACGACGGCGGATCCGACACCTACACGCTCCTCGTCCTCGACGGAGCGTCGCTGCCGACCCGGGCCTGGACCTCGATCGCCATCAACAGCGACGTCTGGTGGGCGACCAACGCCTCCGTCCGCATGTACTACTGGGGCATCCCCCAGAACCCGGCCGACGCGGTGGTGGTGTCGAACATCCGCTACGTCGAGGTCGCCGGCGCCTGAGCCGTCAGCCCGAGCGGCGGCGGGCGCCGGCGAGGGCGGCGGCCGCGCTGCGGGGCCGCTCCTCCTCGGTGGCCGCCGGGTCGTCGACCGCCACCTCGTCGGGGGCGGACGACCCGTTGCCG
>DASVEC010000171.1:0-7703 GCA_036380755.1 Iamia sp.
CGCCGTCGCCGACGATCGGGTGGCTCAGCGGCGGTCCGTGCCGGCAGGGCGTGGCCGTCACCTCGATCGTGGGCCGGCCGGGGGCCTCCAGCGTCGTGACCGCCCACGGGTCGAGGCCGATCGCCGCGCCACCCAGCCGGCGGGCACCCGACGTCGTCGTGACGATGCGCGGCACGTCGGCGAGCAGCGCCCGTCCGGCGTCGTCGAGGTTGTCGCCGTGGTGGTCGTGGGTGAGCAGCACGGCGTCGATCGGGGGCAGGTCGGCGGCGGCGATGGCCGGGCCGCGGGTCTTGCGCGACGACGTCCCCCAGCCGAACCGGTAGGTCCGGCCGGGGGCGTCGAAGGTCGGGTCGGTGAGGAGGGTCCAACCCCCGACCTCGACCAGGACGGTGGGCCCGCCGACGTGGGTCAGGCGGAGCCCGATCACGCCGTGCGGGCGTTGCGTAGGGCCCAGTCGAGAGCGTGGTCGGCGACGGCCTCCCAGCCGTCGTACGACGGCAGGAGGTGCGGGCCCTCGAACTCGACGATCTCGGTGACGGTCCCGTCGCCCTTGTAGTGCTTGGCGTTCGACTGCTGGATCTTGGGCGGCATGAGGTTGTCGGTGCTGCCCGAGATGAACAGCAGCGGCGCCCGGTCCGGGTTCTTGTAGTCGACCCACGTGTCGTGGTGTCCGGGCAGCAGGTTCGCCGTCACCGAGTTCCACAGGATCCGGCCCGAGGCGGGCACGTGGTAGCGGTCGTACAGCTCGCGCGACCGCTCCTCGGTGAAGCCGTTGGTGAAGGCGTAGCCCCACTGCTCGAAGGTGTAGCCCACCGCCTTGTGGTGGTTGGCCGGGTTCTTGAGCACCGGGAAGGTGGCCTTGACCTGGGCCTTGGGGATGTCGTGCACGCCCTCGGTGGGGGCCGAGTTGATCGCCACGCCGCAGGCGCCGTGGCCGCGGTCGAGGAGCATCTGGGTGAAGGCGCCGCCGGCCGAGTGGCCCATGATGATGGGGGCCTGCGGGAGGGCGCCGACGACCTCCTCCAGGTGCGCCATCAGGTCGGGCACCCGCAGATCGACGATCGGGGTGGGGTCGGCGTTGAGCGCCTCGACCTCGACCTCGAAGCCGGGGTACGCGGGCGCGAGGACGGTGAAGCCCTTGGCTTCGTAGTGGGCGATCCAGTCCTCCCAGCTGCGCGGGGTGACCCAGAAGCCGTGGACGAGGACGATGGTGTCTGGTGCGGTGTCGGGTGCCATGGGGCAACGGTACGAACGGTCGCCCGCCCTGTCATCGGTCGCGTGACTGATCCGCGATCATGGGCGGGTGCAGGTGGGGGACCTCCTCGGACGCGACCTGGCGCAGGCACGCCTGGGCGCGCTCGTGGACGGGGTCGCCGAGCGCGGGGCGGGGGCGCTGGTCGTGGGCGACCCCGGGATCGGCAAGACCGCCCTGGTCACAGCGGTCGCCGAGCAGGCCCGGGCCGACGGCCTCCGGGTCCTGCGGACCTCGGCGGTGCCGAGCGAGGCCCACATCCCCTTCGCCGGGCTGGGCCAGCTGCTCCAACCGGTGGTCGACGACCTGTCGGGCCTGCCGGCGGGGCCGCGCGACGCCCTCATGGCCGCCCTCGGCCACCTCGACCGCGACGTGCCCGACCCCGTCGCCGTGGCCCTGGCGGCGCTCGGGCTGCTGCGCGACCGGGCCGCCGAGGCGCCGATCCTCGTCGTGGCCGAGGACGTCCACTGGCTCGACCGCCTGACCGGCGACGTCCTCGCCTTCGTCAGCCGGCGCATCGAGACCGACCCCATCGTGCTCCTCGCGTCCACCCGCGAGCTTCCGACCGGCGGGCTGGCCGATGCCCGGTGGGAGGAGATCGTGATCGAGGGTCTCGACGAGGACTCGGCCGCCACCCTGGTCGCCCGGCACGCCCCCGACCTGGCCCCCCACCTGCGGGCGCGGCTGCTGGACGAGGCTCGGGGCAACCCGCTGGCGCTGGTCGAGCTGTCGATCGCCTGGAGCCGCCTGCCGCCCGGCACGCTCATCTCCTCGTGGGTGCCGCTGACCGACCGGCTCCTCGCCTCCTTCGCGTCCCGGGTGGGCGCCCTTCCGCCGCCGTGCCGGGCCCTCCTGCTCGTGGCCGCCCTCGACGACGGCGACGAGCGGGCCGAGGTCGTCGCCGCGGCCGGCGCCCTCGTCGACACCCCCGTGGGCGACGACGACCTCCGCCCGGCCGAGGAGGAGCGGCTGGTCGAGCCGGGCGGGCACCGGGTGCGGTTCCGTCACCCCCTCGTGCGCTCGGCGATCCGCGGGTCCACCGACCCGGCCGCCCAGCGGGACGCCCACGCCGCCCTCGCCGCCGTGGTGGCCGACCCGGACCGGGCCGCCTGGCACCGGGCGGCGGCGACGACCGCACCCGACGAGGCCGTGGCCGCGGCCCTCGAGGCCGCCGCCGACCGGGCGGCCCGCCGCGGCGGGGCCGTCGTGGCCGTCACCGCCCTGGAGCGGGCGGCTGCCCTCAGCCCCGACCCCGCCACGCGCGGTCGCCGGCTCGTCCGGGCCGCCGAGTGCGCCGCCGACCTCGGGCGCCCCGACGTCGCGGGTCGCCTCCTCGACGAGGCCGAGCCCCTCCCCCTCGACCCGGTCGAACGGGCCCGCGCCGCCTGGCGCCGGAAGCTGCTGGGCGACGGCGTGTGGCGCGACGTGGCTCAGGTCCGGGAGATCACCGCCATCACCGATCGCATGGCCGCCGCCGGCGACGTCGACGGCGCCCTCGACGCGCTCGTCACCGTGGCGGTCGCCGGCTGGTGGACCAACTTCGACGACGACCGGCGCCGGCTGGTGGTCGAGGCGGCCGAGCGCCTGCCGGTCACCGACGACCCCCGTCTCCTCAGCGTGCTGGCGATGGCCGCGCCGGTGGATCGCGGCGCGCTGGTCGCGGCCCGGCTGCGCCGCCTCGGGAGCGCCACCGACGTCGAGCCCATGGGCCTCCTGCTGCTCGGCAGCGCGGCGAGCACCCTCGCCCACCACGAGCAGGCGGCCGACATCTTGGACCTCGCCATCCCGGGCCTCCGCCGGCAAGGTCGGCTCAGCAATCTGTCCGGCGCCCTCGCGGCGAGGGCCTCGGCGGCCTGGTTCCTCGGCACCTGGGACCTCCTCGGCGCGATCGCCACCGAGGCCCTCCGCCTGGGCGACGAGACCGAGCGCCCGGCCAACGCCGCCTCGGCCCGTACCCACCTGGGCGCGCTGGCGGCGTGCCGGGGCGACGGCGACGAGGCGACCGCCCTCGCCGACGAGGTCGAGCAGTTCTTCCGTCCCCTCGGCGCCGTGCCCCTGCTCGACCTGGCGGCGAACGTCCGGGCGCTGGTGGCGCTGGCCGCGGGGCGGCCGGACGACGCCTACGACCGCCTGGCTCCCGTGTTCGCACTCGACCAGCTGGGCCAGTCGGTCCCCCTCAAGCACAACGCCATCCCGACCTACCTCGACGCGGCCGCCGGGAGCGGCCACGTCGCCGAGGCCCGGGCCGTGGTCGAGGCGCTGGCGCCCCTGGCCCGGCGGAGCGGGTCACCGATCATGGCCGCCGGCGTGGCCTATGGCCGAGCCCTGCTGGCCGAGGAGGGCGACGCCGAGCGGCTCTACGCCGCCCTCCTCGCGTCCGACATCGCCCGGTGGCCGTTCCTGCACGCCCGGGCCCTGCTGGCCCACGGCGCCTGGCTCCGGCGCCAGCGGCGGGTGACCGAGGCCCGGGTGCCGCTGCGGGCGGCCCGCGACCTCTTCGACGGCCTGGGGGCGGTGCCGTGGGGCGAGCGGGCCCGTCAGGAGCTGCGCGCCGCCGGCGAGGCCAGCGCCCAGCGCCGGGTGGCCGTCACCGAGCAGCTCACCGCCCAGGAGCTGGAGATCGCCCGCCTGGCCGCCTCCGGCCTCACCAACCGCCAGATCGGCCAGCGCCTCTTCCTCTCGCACCGCACCATCGGGTCGCACCTCTACCACCTGTTCCCGAAGCTGGGCATCACCTCTCGCACCGAGCTGGCCGGCGTCCTGGCGGCCGGCAGCGAGGCGGGCGACTAGTCGCGGCGGACGGCTTCGACCATGCGGTCGGTCTGGGCCTGCTGCTCCCAGGAGAGGCGGGCCAGCCAGAACCGGAGGAACTGGGCGAGCGAGTAGCGGAGGAAGACGGCCGCGCCGACGACCGACACGGTGAGGCCGATGATGGCGATCACCATGGCGTCGCGCTGCTGGAGCGGGTTCGTGGTGCCGTGGCCGAGGAAGTACGCCACCACGCCGATCACCACCCCGGCGGCCATCATGACCACCCCGAGGCGGAGGAGGGTGCGGTCGCGCGAGCTGGCCGTGTCGGGCAGCTTCATGTCGGCGATCTCGGCCGTGAACTGCTCGACGCGCGTCGGGTCCTGGAGCATGGGGTCTCTCCTATCCACCCAGGTACGCCTGGGAGAGGCTGGCTTCGAGGTCGTGGGGGGTGCCCGTCTCGACGATGCGGCCGTGGACCATGACGGCCGCCTCGTCGGCCACGTCCATGACGATGCGGGCGAACTGCTCGACGAGCAGGATCGTGGTGCCCTCGGCGGCCACCTGGCGCACCCGGGCGTAGAGGTCGTCGACGACGATGGGGGCCAGCCCCATCGAGAGCTCGTCGAGCACGAGGAGGGCGGGGTCGGTGGCCAGGCCGCGGGCCATGGCCAGCATCTGCTGCTGGCCGCCCGACAGGGTGCCGGCGGTCTGGTCGAGACGCTCGCCGAGGGCGGGGAAGCGGTCGACGGAGCGCTCGACCACGGCGTCGAGGTCGCGGCCGCCGTGGGTGACCATCCAGAGGTTCTCCCGCACCGTGAGGTTGGGGAAGATGCCCCGCCCCTCGGGGATGAGGCACAGGCCCCGGCGGGCCAGGTCGTCGGGGCGGGCCCCGTTGACCCGCCGCCCGGCCAGCAGGAGGTCGCCGCTGGAGGCGGGCAGGAGGCCGGCCACCACCTTGAGCGTGGTCGACTTCCCGGCGCCGTTGGGCCCGAGGATGGCCATCACCCGTCCCGCCTGGACGCTCAGGTCGATCCCGTGGACGACGTCGATGCCGTCGTAGCCGGCCCGCACCCCGCGCAGCTCGACGATCGGGACCGGTCCCTCGTCGAGGATGTCGGCCTCCGGCGCGGGTGTCTTGCCGAGACGGGGCCGTTGCCCGTTGCTGCTGAAGATGCTCATACGTCCGCCTTGTCCCGGCTGGTGCCGAGGTAGGCCTCGAGCACGGCCGGGTCGGACTGGATCGACGCGCAGTCGCCCACCGCGATCATGCGGCCCAGGTCGAGGACGTGGACCCGGTCGCACACCTCCATCACCAGGGCCATGTCGTGCTCGACGAGGACCACGGCGGTGCCGGTGGCGGCCAGCTCGGTGAGCAGCTGCCCGAACCGGTGCGTCTCGGTCTCGTCCTGGCCCGACGCCGGCTCGTCGAGGAGCAGCACCCGGGGCTTGCACGCCAGCGCCCGCCCCAGCTCGACCAGCCGGCCCTGGCCCGTGGGCAGCGACGTGACCCGCTCGTCGGCGAGCGCCGTCAGGCCGACCTGGTCGAGGATCTCGTCGGTCAGCGCGCCCGAGTCGCTGCGGTCCCGGGCCCAGCGCCGCCGGATGTCGGCGGCCACCCGGATGTTCTCCCGCACCGTCAGCATCGAGAACAGCTCGAGCTGCTGGAAGGTGCGGGCCAGACCCATGCGGGCCCGGCGATGGAGCTTGAGCCCGGTGACGTCGCGGCCGTCGATGGAGATGCGGCCGGAGCTCGGCGCCAGCAGGCCGGTGATGGCGTTGAACATCGTCGTCTTGCCCGCCCCGTTGGGCCCGATCAGACCGGTGATCTGACCCGGCTCGGCCGTCAGCGAGGCGTGGTCGAGGGCGAGGTGGCCGCCGAACCGGACGCTGACCTCCTCAACCTCGAGCATGATCGACCCCGTGCTCTTCGGGGGCCGCGTCGCGCACGGCCGTGACGGCCGCGACCCGCGATGCGGCCGCGCCGACCGGCGGCGGGTGGTCGAGGTCGAGCTCGTCGAGGGCGAGGGCCTCGTCGATCCGGGCCAGGTGGGCCGCACTCCACGGCACGGTGACGCCCACCCAGTCGAGGTCGTCGGCCTCCTCGCCCCTCGGCGGCGGCGGCTCGGCGGACCGGGCCCGCCACTTCGCCCCCTCCGAGGCGACCACGAAGGCGCCGAGGACCAGCAGCACGAAGGGCCAGTTGGCGATCACGTCGGCCAGGCGCAGGGCGTAGGCGAGGGCCATGGCGCCGACCATCGCACCCAGCGCCACGGCGTCGGCCCGCAACGGCCGCAGGCGGTCCTGGATCATGGGCAGGACACCGCTCGGGTTGCGGCCCAGGCCGATGCCCGTGAGGCCCGGCGTCACCGTGTTGATCTTGGCGACCGTGGCACCGAGGGCGGACGTGAGCGGGATCAGGCCGTAGAGCGAGAACCCGGCGAACAGCGACGCGCCGACCAGCCCGGCGCCGCCCACGACGACCAGCATGAACAGCGGCAGGCCGGTGATGAGGTTGAAGCGCTCCGGGGCGACCGTGCCCAGCTGCATCCCGTAGAGGGCGCCACCGAGCCCGGCGATGCCCGACGACAGCATGAACACCGCCAGGCGGGGCCACATCAGGTTGAGCCCGAAGGTCGCGCACGCGGCCTCGCTGTCGCGCATGGCCACGAGCGCCCGGCCGAACGAGCTCCGCCGGATGGCCGCGACCAGCAGGGCACACAGGGCGAAGGCGACGGCCGACAGCACGACCTTGGATCCGGGGCTCTCGAACTCGTAGCCGAACAGCGACAGCGGGTCGATGGCGGTCGAGCCGAGCTCGAACAGGCTGACGTGCACCGGTCCGATGTCGAAGTCGGGCAGGTTGAAGATCCAGCGGTCGAGGGCGACGGCGAAGGCCGCCGTGGCCAGCGCCAGGTAGATGCCCGACAGCCGCAGCACCGGCAGCGCCACCAGCCCGCCGACGACCATGGCGAACACGATGGCGAGCAGGATGCCCAGCGGCGAGCCGCCCTCGCCGTGGTGGGCGGCAGCGATGGCGCCCACGCCGGCAAAGCTGAGCTGGGCCAGCGAGATCTGGCCGGCGTAGCCCACGAGGGGCACGAGCGACAGCGCCACGATGGCCAGCGGGAAGATCTGGCCGTAGGAGATGAGGCTGCTGGTGTCGAGCGTCGTCACCATCACGACGGCGGCGATGACCACCCCACCGGCCAGCATCGACATCCCCGAGGTCGACGGGGCGGGGAAGAACTCGCGGAGGTGGCTCCGGGTCCGCAGGCGCGGGTTGGGCAGCACCAGGAGGACGATGAAGAGGATGATGGCGGCGGCCGCCGAGCGGAAGGCGGCGAGGTACTGGTTGCTGGGTAGGTAGGCGGCCAGGTAGCCCTCGGTGAGGCCGATGACGATGGCGCCGACGAAGGTGAGCGGCAGCGATCGGAGCCGGCCGAAGATCGCCGCTGCGTAGGCGTTGACGATCAGCAGCGACAGCGACGCCGACTCCAGCGACAGCGACGGGGCGATCAGGATCCCGCCCACCGCCGCCAGCGAGCAGCCCACGGCCCAGCTCAGCAGGGCGATGCGGTCGGGTCGGGCCCCGTTGAGCAGGGTCAGGTTGCGGTCGTCGACGTTGGCCCGCATCGAGACGCCGATGCGGGTGCGGTACAGGAGGAAGCGCAGCCCCAGCGCCACCACGACGGCGGCGATG
>DASVEC010000172.1:0-5234 GCA_036380755.1 Iamia sp.
CGACTTCGCCTCGGTGCAGGTCACGGCGCTGGACCAGTGCAACGCCCTCAAGGACCGCTTCGTGATCATGGACGTCCACGGCGACGACCTCTCGCTCTCGGACCCCGACGCCGACCTGATCACGGCCGTCGGCAACTTCCGGGACCAGGGCCTGGGCGACACCCCCAAGTACGGCGCCGCCTACGCCCCCAACCTCGAGACCGTCCTCGACTACGTCTACGACGAGACGGCGGTCCAGGTGACCCACGTGCTCGACGGCGTCGCCGGGACGACCACCGCCCTCGACAACCTCGACAAGAACCAGCGCTACGAGCAGGCGAAGGCCGCCATCCGGTCCCTGCCCCTCGCGCTCCCGCCGAGCCCGGCGATGGCGGGCGTGTACGCCCGGGTCGACGCCGACCGAGGCGTGCACAAGGCCCCGGCGAACGTCTCGCTCGCCGGCGTCATCAAGCCGACGATCGAGTTCTCCAACATCGAGAACGACGTGATGAACGTCGACCCCACCGCGGGCCGCTCGGTGAACGCGATCCGGCCCTTCGTCGGCAAGGGCACCCTCGTGTGGGGCGCCCGCACGCTCGCCGGGAACGACAACGAGTGGCGGTACGTCAACGTGCGCCGCTTCTTCAACTTCGTCGAGGAGTCGGTCAAGAAGGCGACCGAGCCCTTCACCTTCGAGCCCAACGACGCCAACACCTGGGTGAAGGTCCAGGCGATGATCGAGAACTTCCTGACCACCCAGTGGCGGGCCGGGGCGCTCCAGGGCATCAAGCCCGAGCACGCCTTCTACGTCGCCGTCGGACTCGGGAAGACGATGACGCCGCTCGACATCCTCGAGGGCCGGATGATCGTCGAGATCGGCATGGCCGCCGTCCGCCCGGCCGAGTTCATCCTGCTCCAGTTCTCCCACATGATGGCCCAGAGCTGACGCTCGGCCTCATCGACACCCGCACACGACCGAACACCCTGATCGGAGGCCGAGATGCCGCAGGAGTACCCGATCCCTCGCTACCACTTCCAGGTGGACTGGGGCGGAACCAAGCTGAGCTTCACCGAGGTCACCGGCCTCGTCATGGAGCGAGAGAAGATCGAGTACCGGCACAGCGACAGCAAGGACTTCAGCAAGATCGCCATGCCGGGCCTCGTGAAGAACAGCAACATCACCCTGAAGAGGGGCAAGTTCGAGGGCGACTTCGAGCTCAACGACTGGCTCGAGCTGGTCGCCAACGAGCGGGTCGAGGAGCGGCGCGACGTCACCATCCGCCTGCTCAACGAGAAGCACGAGCCGGTCGCGGCGTGGACCGCGGCGCGGTGCTTCCCGACCAAGGTGACCGCCCCCGACCTGAAGTCCGACGCCAACGAGGCCGCCATCGAGAGCCTCGAGATCGCCCACGAGGGCCTCAAGCTGATGAAGGTGTAGGCGACGGTGAGCGCGTTCTACCCGCCGTGGGGCTTCTACTACAAGGTCGAGTTCGCCTTCAGCCGCGAGCCCGACGACGCCCGGTTCCAGTCGGTGTCGGGCCTCAACGTCGAGTACGACACCGAGGAGTACAAGGAGGGCGGCGAGAACCGCTTCACCCACAAGCTCCCGGTGCGGACCAAGTACAGCGACCTCGTCCTCAAGCGGGGGATGCTCACCGGCTCGGCCATCACCAGCTGGATGCTCGACGCCTTCCGGGAGCGGATCTTCCGGGCCGCCGACGTGACCATCATCTTGATGAACGAGAAGAGCGAACCGCTCCGAACCTGGAACGTCGCCCACGCCGTGCCCAAGAAGTGGGCGGTCAGCGATCTGAACGCCAACGAGAGCTCGATCGTCGTCGAGACGCTCGAGCTGACCTACCAGTACTTCACCGTCGCGTGAGCGGCGCCACCGTCTGACGGGTGGATGCATCGTGCCGATCGAGATCAAGGAGCTGCACATCCGGGTGTCCGTGACCTCGCCCGCCGGCGGCCGGCCGGCGGGCGCACCGGGTCCGGCGCCGGGGGCCGAGGGCGGGGCGCGCCAGGCCCTCGTCGCCGACTGCGTCGAGCAGGTGCTGCAGGTCCTCCGGGACCAGAGGGAGCGCTGAGGGGCGATGGCGGCCACCGGGAAGCTCGAGAAGATGCTCGTCCTCGCCTTCGACACGGCCGAGGACGCCGAGCGGGGCGGCACCCTCGAGGCCAAGGCCCGCTTCGAAGCCCTCATCAACCCGGAGACCTACACCCTCGAGTACAAGGTCAAGACGTCCGACGGCCAGGGCCAGGGCACCAGCGGAGCGCAGGCCAAGTTCGAGTACACGCTCCCCGAGGAGCTGACGTTCGACTTCCTCTTCGACAACACCGGCCTGATCGACGGCACGCCCAAGCCCGACGGCGTGTTCGAGGAGGTCGACGCCTTCCGCAAGCTGCTCACCGAGTACCAGGGGACCTCGCACGAGCCGTACCACCTCAAGCTGGTGTGGGGGAACCTCGTGTTCAAGGGCCGGGCGATCGAGGTCGGCATCACCTACAAGCTGTTCAACCCGGACGGCCAGCCCATCCGGGCCGTCGTGCGGGTGAAGTTCAAGGGCTCGGTCGAGGAGAAGAAGCGAGCGGCGATCGAGGACCGCCGGTCCCCCGACCTCACCCATCGGCGCACGGTCCGCCCCGGCGACACCCTGCCCTTCATGTGCTTCGAGGTCTACGGCGACCCCCGGCACTACCTGTTCGTCGCCGACGTCAACCGGATCGACGACATCCGGGGCCTCGCCGTCGGTCGGGCCATCGTCTTCCCACCGCTCCTGGGGGCGCGCCGATGAGCGAGCGCAGCGAGCGAACCAGACAGCACAGCTCTCTCCCCGACGGCGGAGCGAGCGCAGCGAGTGGAGCCGTCGGCGCTCATCGGCGCCCCTCGAACGCGACCCGAGTCAGCCCCGCGCACGAGTCGATGGCGAGCCGATGAGCGACACCTCGGTCATCCCCACGCCGGCGTCGCCGGACGTCTGCTCGATCAGCGTGCTCATCGGCGGCCAGGAGATCGCCAGCGAGTTCCACGTGCTGTCTGCGTCGGTGTCCCACGAGCTCAACCGGATCCCGGCGGCGTCGGTGCAGCTCCGCGACGGCGAGGCGTCCAAGCAGACCTTCGAGGCCTCCGACACCGACCACTTCCTGCCGGGGAAGGAGATCGAGATCAAGCTCGGGTACCGGGGCGAGACCGAGACCGTCTTCGTCGGCCTCGTCGTGAAGCACCGGGTGCGCGTGCGCAAGGAGGGCACCCTCCTGTCCCTGGAGTGCCGCGACGAGGCGGTGCGCATGACCCGCGGGACGAAGAGCCGGTACTTCTCCGACACGACCGACGGCGACGTCCTCGACGAGGTGATCGGTGCCCACGGGCTCGACCGCGACGTCGCCACCACCAAGCCGTCGCTCGCCGAGGTCGTGCAGTACGACACCACCGACTGGGACTTCGTCGTGTGCCGGGCCGAGGCCAACGGCCACGTCGTGGCCGTCCGCGACGGCAAGGTCACCGTCGGACCGCCGGCGACCGACGCCGAGCCGGTCGTCACGGCGCAGTTCGGGGCGACGGTGCTCGAGCTCGACGCCGAGATCGACGCCCGCTGGCAGCCCCCGGGCATCACCGCCACGGCGTGGAGCGCGACCGACCAGGAGCTGCTGACCGCCGACGCCTCGGAGCCGTCCTCCACCGAGAGCGGCAACCTGACGGCCACCGAGCTGTCCGACGTGATCGGGGGCGACCCGCACCTGCTCCGTCACGGCGGCGGCCTGTCCGAGCCCGAGCTCCAGGCCTGGGCCGACGGCCGGCTCCTGCGGGACCGGCTGGCCAAGGTCCGGGGCCGGGTGCGGTTCCAGGGCTTCGGCGGCGTCACCGCGGGCGACGTCGTCCGGGTGGACGGCATCGGGGCCCGCTTCGCCGGGACGCAGTACGTGGCCGGCGTCCGCCACACGTTCGCCGACGGCAACTGGGAGACCGACGTGTCCTTCGGCCTCTCACCGGACAGCTTCGCCGCGACCTACCCCGTCACCGCGATCCCCGCGGGCGGGTTGCTGGCGGCCGTCAACGGCCTGCAGGTGGGGATCGTCACCGCCCTCGCCGACCCCGAGGGCGAGGACCGGATCAAGGTCCGGCTCCCCCTCGTCAGCGGCTCCGAGGAGGGGACGTGGGCCCGGCTCGCCACGCTCGATGCCGGTGGCGAGCGGGGCACGTTCTTCCGCCCGGAGATCGACGACGAGGTGATCGTGGGCTTCCTCGACGGCGATCCCCGGTCGCCCGTGGTGCTGGGCCAGTGCCACAGCAGCGCCCACCCCGCACCGGAGACCGCGGGCGACGACGACAACCACGTCAAGGGCTACGTCAGCCGCTCGAAGATGAAGCTGACCTTCGACGACGACAAGAAGGTCGTCGTCCTGGAGACGCCGTCCGGCAACGTCCTCACCCTCTCCGAGGACGACAAGGCGGTGTCGCTGGCGGACCAGAACGGCAGCACGGTCACCCTCGACGACGCCGGCATCACCCTCAAGAGCGCCAAGGACCTGACCCTCGAGGCGACGGGTGACGTGAAGGTCAAGGGCACGAACGTCCAGCTCACCTCGCAGGCGAACCTCAAGGCCGAGGGGCAGGCAGGGGTCGATCTCACTTCCAGCGGGGTGATGACCGTCAAGGGCTCGCTGGTCCGGATCAACTGAGGAGGCCGAGTGTTCCCCGCCGCACGTGTCACCGACCAGATCGTGAGCACCGCCACCTTCGGCAGCCCGGTGCCGATCCTCCCGCCCGGGGTGGCGACGGTGCTGATCGCGAGCCTGCCGGCCGCCACGCTCGGCGACACGTGCGGGGCCGACGCGGTGGTCAAGGGCTCGGCCACGGTGCTGATCG
Source organism: Iamia sp. (assembly GCA_036380755.1). Taxonomy (GTDB): domain Bacteria; phylum Actinomycetota; class Acidimicrobiia; order Acidimicrobiales; family Iamiaceae; genus Iamia. Next base: position 4,850 of record DASVEC010000172.1, read on the forward strand.
GGGGCAAGCCCGCCGCCCGCGTGACCGACGCGACCGGCGGCGGGGGCATCGTGATGCCGCCCGGCGCGACGACGGTGCTGATCGGCGGCTGACGTGACCGACGTGCCCCTTCCCGACGACGACCGTGCGTTCTTGGGGCGCGGCTGGTCGTTCCCGCCCACGTTCGACCGGGCCGTCGGTGGCGTGCAGATGCTGGAGCACGAGGCCGACGTCGCCTCCAGCCTGCACATCCTGCTGTCGACCGCCCGGGGCGAGCGGGTCATGGTCCCGCAGTTCGGGTGCAACCTCGACGAGCTCGTCTTCGAGAACCTCGACACGAGGATGCGCACCCTGATGGCCGACAAGGTCGAGGCGGCGATCCTGTACCACGAGCCGCGGGTGGACC
>DASVEC010000173.1:0-18406 GCA_036380755.1 Iamia sp.
GAGCTCCGAGCGCTTCGAGCTGGAGCGGACGGGTGGCCGACGCCGCCCCCGCCGCCAGCGCCGCCTCCCCCTGGCCTGAACCCCGGCGCCCCGAGCGTCAGCGATACGGGCGAGGGGTGCCGGGTGCCGCGGCCCAGCGCACGGCGTCGACCTCGGTCCCGGTGACGGGCCCGCCGACGGCGGCGGCGCGGCGCCACGTGGAGCGACCGGCCCGCTTGGCCTCGTAGAGGGCGCCGTCGGCGGCGGCCACCACCACGTCGGGGGCGTCGTGGCCCTCCGAGCGGGCCACCCCCACGCTGGCGCCCACGTCGACGAGGTGCTCGCCGATGCGGAAGGGCTGGCCCAGGGCCTCGACCACGAGCGCGGCGCGGGCCTCGAGCTCGGCGGTGTCGACGTCGGGGCAGGCGATGGCGAACTCGTCGCCGCCCAACCGGGCCACCAGGTCGTCGGGGCCGGCGGTGCGCTCCATGCGCCGGGCGCAGACGACGAGGGTGTGGTCGCCGATGTCGTGCCCCAGCCGGTCGTTGACCGGCTTGAAGCGGTCGAGGTCGACGTAGAGCACGCCGTAGGGCCGCCCGGCGGCGGCCAGCTCGGACATCCCGGTGAAGAACCGGCCCCGGTTGAGCAGCCCGGTGAGGGCGTCGTGGTGGGCCAGGTGCTCGAGACGACGCTGGGCGTCGCGGCGATCGAGGGCGAGGGTGATGGCCTGGAGCGGGCGGCGGGCCAGGGCCTCGGCCAGCAGGTCGGCCATGGACTCGGCCGGGGGCCACTGCACGATCAGCGCCGGGGCGACGCTGGACGGGTCGGGCACCGGCACCACGACGCAGGCGGCCGCGCCGATCGCGGCCGCCTGCTGGCGCCAGGGCTCGGGCACGGCCGCGAGCGGCACGGCGACGGGACGGCCGGACCGGGCGGCCACCGTCCACGGGGCCCCGCTCGTCGTGTCGAGCCGGCCGTCGGGCGTGACCCCGACCAGCAGCGGGTCGATGGGACCGGCGGCGCACCGCTCGCCGCCACCGTCGTAGGCGATGCCCATGGGCCCGTCGGTCGCCGAGCTCAGCCCGTCGGCCAGGACGGTGAAGCAGTGGTGCACCTCGGCCCCGCTCGACAGCGCGGTGAGGAACCGCCACTGGGCGTCGGCGTGCGACGTGTCCCGGATGGTCACGGCCGTGACGGGACCCGGGCCGCCCTCGCCGTCGATCGGCGACGGGCTGATCTCGTAGAGCGCCCACTCGCCGTCGGCCCGGCGGAGGCGGATCAGCCCCGGGAGGGGCCGGGCGCCGCCGGCCATCCCGGCGACGTTGGTGGCCACCCGGACCAGGTCGTCGGGGTGGACGAGCGTGAAGGCGTCGGTGCCGACGAGGACGCCGGCGGGATGGCCGAGGAGGGCATGGGCGGCGGCGTTGGCGTAGACCAGCGTCCCGTCGGGGGCGAAGGCGGCGACCGCCTCACGGCCCTGCTCGATGAGGCTGGCGATCCACGCCGCGGACATGTCGTCGGCCATCAGAGGGGCGTGCTCCGGCTCCGACCCCACCATCTCCTCCACATGCCCCTTCCGATCGGCCACCCTGCCCCCACCGTGAGCGGTGGGACCGGCCCGGAGGGTCAGCGTAGGGCGCGGCTAGCGACGCCAGCGAAGGACTCGGATGTGCGTGCTGGGCCGCGGTTCGCCCTCGAGCTCCAACCGGATCCGAAGGTCGGCGACCGTCAGGACCAGATCGGTGGGCACGATCCCCTCGATGCGGAGCTCGTGACTGCGGACGTCGTAGGTGAGCGTGTCGACGAGCAGGACGCCGATCTGCGCGTCATCGGTCAACGAGACCGTCCTGACATGGTCGATCGACAGCGTCATGTCGGCCTCGAGCGGACGGCTGAAGGGCCATCGCTCACGCACCAGAGGGAGGTCGTGGAGCTGGGCCGCGCCACGGAGCCGGAGCGGGCCCTGATCAGGCTCCTCCAGCTCCGTCGGCAGCTCGATCCGGGCGTTGTGCAGGCGAGCGGAGAGCTCGGCCAGCTCGCTCTCGGTCTCGGCGATCATGGAGCACATCGAGGGGCCGTGGTGGTGGGCGCAACAGGACTCGAACCTGTGACCTCTGCCGTGTGAAGGCAGCGCTCTAGCCAACTGAGCTATGCGCCCCGGAGCGGATGACGTTAGCGCGCCCCGGGCGGGCCACCCCAGCCGATCAGGGCATGCGAATGGCGGCCAGCTGGGTCGACTGGGCGACCAGGCGACCGGTCGAGTCCCACAGGTCGGCCGTCTCGTCGACGAAGCCGCCGGCGATGACGTTGGCCCGGAAGCGGACGCTCAGCGGGCCCGGCGCGGGGACGGCCCGGATGTAGGCGGAGAGGCTCAGCGTGGGCACCCAGCCGGTGAGCGCCACCTCGAAGGTGGCCGGGGGCAGGGCGTCGACGGCGAACAGGAGCGACAGCGGATCCCAGGCCCGGCCGTCGGCCAGCGAGAGCCACGCCCGCAGCTCGCCCCGGCCGCTCGGCTCGCCGGAGAGGAAGGACAGCACCGCGGGGTCGAACGAGATCCGCAGGACCTTGGAGAGCGGCGGCTCGTCGAGCCCGGGGATGGCCGAGCGGCCTGTGCGCCGATCGGCCCGGCAGGTCGCCTCGTCGGGCAGCTCGACCGGCGCGACGGCGCCCCACGACGCCGGCGCGTCGGCCAGGGCGGCGACGGTCATGACCACGTCGACGGTCACCCGGTGGTCCTGGACCAGCGCGGCCCGGACCTGCGAGGCGGTGCGACCCCGGCGCAGGATCTCGGTGCGCACGTGGGCCGGACCGGTGGTCGGCGGGCTCACGTAGGTGGCCGTGGCCCCGACCACGTGACGATCCTCGTCGCCGACCGCCGCCACCGCGGCGCGGCCCAGGACGGCCAGCAGGTAGCCGCCGTTGGGGTGGCCGTGGACGATCGTGAACTCGTCGCGCAGGTCGACGTCCCAGAGCCCCTCGCCGGCGGGGCGCACCGTCGTGGCCTCGTCGAACAGCGGCGGGACGTCGTCGGGCGTCAGTTCCACGAGTGAACCCTATCGGGGCTCAGTCGCGGCGCAGGATGCCCTCGGCCCGGGCCGGGGCCCGCAGCGGGGCGAGGAGGCCGACGGGCGTGCGGGCGGGTGCGATCGTGCGGTGCACACCGTCGACGGTGGCCCCGAGGTGGCGACCGCGCAGGCAGTCGAGGGCGTCGCGGGTGCTGGCGTCGATGGTGACCAGCGCCGGCCGGAACAGGCCCCAGTGCCGGTCGGGCACGACCACGGGTCCATCGGACCGGGCCTGGACCAGGCGGTGGGGCATCACCATGGGGACGCCGAACCCCCGGCCGCGGGCCTTGACCGAGAGGTCGCGGTCCTCCCACAGCAGCTGGCGGACGCCGTCGCGGGCGAACCAGCGCAGCTCGCCCTGGGTGGCCGGGATGCCCCAGCTGAGGTTGAAGCCGACGACGGCGTCGGGCTTGTCGACCACGGCCACCACCGCGCTCCAGCCCACGTGGGCGCCGAGCCGGGCCGGGACCAGCACCATCAGCTGGAGGAAGGGCCCCACCGGGGAGTCGGTGTAGCGGACGGCCGCGATGGCCGTCGGTCCCGGCGCCCGGTCGATGCCCTCGGGGAGGGCGAGGGCCGGCCGGGCCCAGGACAAGGCGACGAGTGCCTCGCCCCGGAGCGCCCAGGGTGCATGCGGCGGTGCCGTCACACCGATCACGGTACTCCTCAGGCGAGCGGGGCCACCTCGTCGACGCCGATGGCCTCCTCCAGGTAGGCCAGCACCCGGAGCACGGCGGCGTCGGCGTGCTGCGACCCGATCACCTGCAGCCCGACGGGGACGCCGTCGTCGGTCCGCCCGATCGGCACCGTGCCGGCCGGCGAGCGGGTGAGGTTGAACGGGTACGTGAACCGGATCCAGTTGGGGTCGTGGACACCGTCGATGGTGCCCATCCCCTCGGGCGCCGGCACCCGGCCCGCCACCGTCGGGGTCAGCAGGAACGACACGTCGTGGAGGAGCGTGGTCAGCGTCTGGTTGAGCTGGTGGCAGGCGTCCTCGGCGGCCACCACGTCGACGGCCGCGGTGTGGTCGGCGGCCCGCTCGATGCCGTAGCGGACGGCCCGGTCGAGCAGCTCCCACTCGGGCGTGCCGCGGAGGTCGCCCATGACGCGCAGGTGCGACACCGAGGTCAGCACCAGCCAGTCGTCGACGGGATCCTCGGGGAAGACCACGGGCTCCTCGACCACCTCGCAGCCGGTGGCGGCGAGGCGCTCGATGGCCGCCGCGCACACCGCGGCCACCCCCGAGTCGACCGGGGCGTAGCCGAGGGTGGGCGACCAGGCCACCCGCAGCGGGGGGTGGGGATCGTCGAGCTGCGGCCGCCACGAGGCCCGGGGGCGGGGCAGGCTGCGGAGGTCGGTGGGGTCCGGGCCGACGACGGCGTCGAGGACGGCGGCGGCGTCGCGGGCCCGCCGTGTGATCGCGCCCTTGGCGGACAGGTCGGCCCAGGCCGGCGGGGACGCGCCGCCGATCGGCACCCGACCCAGCGACGGCTTGAAGCCGGTGAGGCCGCAGATGGCGGCGGGGATGCGGATCGAGCCACCCCCGTCGCTGCCCGTGGCCAGCGGCACCATCCCGGCGGCCACGGCGGCGGCGCTGCCGCCCGACGACCCGCCGGCCGAGCGGGACGTGTCCCACGGGTTGACCGTGGCCGGGCCCAGGCCGTTGCTGGTGTCGCCCTTGCACCCCAGCTCGGGCGTGTTGGTCTTGCCGACGACCACGCACCCGGCCTCCTTGAGCCGGGCCACGAACAGTGAGTCGGTCATCGCCGGGGCGTCGTCACGGCTGAGCACCGAGCCGTGGGTGGTGACGAAGCCGGCGGCGTCCTCGAGGTCCTTGACCCCGATGGGGATGCCGGCCAGCGGGCCCACGTCCTCCCCGCCGGCCAGCCGGGCATCGACGAGGTCGGCGTCGGCCAGCGCCAGCCCGGCGTCGACCGAGGTGAAGGCGTGGATCGTGCCGTCGAGGGCGGTGATGCGGTCGAGGGCGGCCTGGGTGAGCTCGCGGGCGCTGATCTCCCGGGCCCGGACCCGGGCGGCGAGGCCTTCGACGGTGTGCTCGCGGAAGTCCATGCGGCGACCCTACGCGGGGTGGGTGCTCACCACCCGGGGTGATCGACACCGGGGTGGGGGCCGGCGTAACGTGACGCCGGCGGTCGCGACGGCCGTCCTGGGGATTGGGAGAACGATCATGGGTCGACGCGGGGGCCGGGCGGCCGTGGCGTGCGTGGTGACGATGGGTCTGGCCATGGCCGGCCTGACGCCGACGGCGGCCGGGGCCGAGTCGCCCGCGGATCGGGTCGGGCCGACGGTGGCGCCGACCGAGGTCACCGAGCCGGCCCCCGACCCGCGACCGATCGCCCCGAGCAACGTCGATCTCGACGCGCCCCCGACCGTCCGGCGGGGCTCGACGGCGGGGCCCAGCGACGACGTCCTCGCCCGGTCCGCCCGCTCCCGCACGCCCACCGACGTCGTCGTCGAGATCCGCCACGACGGCGACCAGGCCGCGGTCGGGGCCCTCGTGCGCCGGGTCGGTGGTCGGGTGCACGGCCCCGCCGGCGACCACGCCCTCGAGGCGACGGTCCTGGCCGATGCCGTCACCACCATCGAGGACGACGCCCACGTCGAGGCGGTGACGACCCCGTCGATCGCCTCCTCCACGGCCGGCGACCCCGGCCAGGCGGTCACCGGCCAGGAGGTGGCCCTCCTCAACGCCGACGACTGGCAGGCCGCCGGCATCACTGGCGTCGGGGTGAAGGTGGGCATCATCGACGCCTTCGACGGCGGCGCATGGGCCAACTCGGCCGCCGCCGGCGACCTCCCCGCCAATCCCACGGGCACCTTCTGCCGCGACACCGGCGTGAGCTGCAACATCTGGCTCGGCGGCACCCAGCACGGCGTCGCCGTGGCCGAGATCATCCACGAGGTGGCCCCCTCGGCCAGCCTCTACATCGCCGACGTGCGCACCGCGGCCGACATGCAGGCCGCCATCAACTACTTCGACACCGTCGGCGTGAAGGTCGTGACCCGGTCGCAGACCGCCGAGTACGACGGGCCCGGCAACGGCACCGGACCGCTGGCCGACGTGGTCAACAGCGCCATCAGCAACGGCATGGTGTACCTCAACTCGGCCGGCAACAGCGCCGGCGGAGGCACTTTCACCGGCTCGTACTGGCGAGGCTCGTTCGCCGACGCCGATGCCGACAACTGGCTCGACTTCGCCCCCGGCGACGAGCTGCTGGCCACCAAGTGCTGGTTCTTCAACGGCGTCCGCTGGAGCGACTGGGGCGCCAACAAGACGGACTACGACGTCTACCTCTTCAACTCGTCGATCGCGCAGATCGGCTCCAGCCAGGCCGACCAGACCACTGGCGCCGTGCCCATCGAGAAGCTGAACCACATCCCCTGCACTGCGAACGCCACCGTCCACATCGGGATCCGCCTCTTCAGCGCCGGCAGCGGGACCGCCGGCGACGTCCTCGAGACGATGGTGAACGGCGTGGGCATCGAGCGCTGGTCGAACCCGGGCTCCGCCGGTGGCCCGATGAGCGACTCGGCCAACGCCGGCATGCTGACGGTCGGGGCCATCGACCCGCCGACCGGCACGACCATCGCCGCGTACAGCTCGCAGGGTCCGACCAACGACAGCCGGGTCAAGCCCGACGTCTCCGCGGTGGCCTGCGTGCACAGCACCGCCTACGCGCCGAACTGCTTCAACGGCACCAGCGCGGCCACACCGGTGGCGGCCGGAGCCGTCGCCCTGGCGATCGACGCCGACAAGGGCGCGACACCTGCCGCCCTCGCCAACTACATCCGCAACAACGCCATCGACCGCGGCGCGGCCGGGACCGACAACGTCTACGGCCGGGGCCAGGTCGTCCTGCCGGTCGGGAGCCCCGCGCCCTTCTCCACCCTCACCGCCATGGTGAACCGGCAGTTCCTCGACTTCGTCGGCCGGTCACCCACCACCAACGAGCGCAGCCTCTGGGTGCAGCGCCTCCTCCTCAAGACGCACACGCGCGCCGACCTGGTGGCGTTCCTGCGGTCGTCGACCGAGAACGTGACCAACGTCGACCCCATGACCCGCCTCTACCGCGCCTACTTCCTGCGCATCCCCGACGAGGCCGGGCTGAAGTACTGGATCGGCCGCAAGCGGGCGGGCACCTCGCTCAACACCATCAGCCAGTCCTTCGCCACCTCGAACGAGTTCCGGGTGAAGTACGGCAACCTCACGAACCAGGAGTTCGTGGAGACCATCTACGACAACATCCTCGGTCGGCCGGGCGAGCCGGACGGGGTGGCCTACTGGACCGGCCAGCTCAACTCGGGCGCCAAGAACCGGGGCCAGGTGATGGTCGGGTTCTCCGAGTCGGGCGAGTACAAGACGGCCCAGGCGAAGTTCGTCAACGTCTCGGTGATCGTCATCTTGATGCTGGACCGGGCACCGACCACCGGCGAGATGACGACCCTGACCGGCGGCACCGCCACGTCCGCCGTCCTGGCCGAGTGGTGCTACACCCACGGCTACGCCGTCTGAGGGTCGTCCCTCAGTAGCCCAGGTCGACGTCGACGGGGCCGAGGAGCTCCTCCCCCGCGATCCAGCGGGCGACGTTGGCCCGGACGCGGGCCGAGAGCAGCGGCACGGCCATCTCGGGCGTGTTGCCGACGTGAGGCGTGATCGTGCAGCGGGGCTCGGCCCACAGCGGGTGGCCGTCGGGCAGGGGCTCCGGGTCGGTGACGTCGAGCCCGGCGCTGCCCAGGGTGCCGGCGGCCAGCGCCGCCACCAGGTCGTCGGTGACGACGTGGCCGCCCCGGGCCACGTTCACCAGGCAGGCGTGGTCGGGCATCCGGGCCAGGGCGGCGGCGTCGACGATCCCGGTTGTCTCGGGGGTGAGGGCGAGGGCCAGCACGACGCCGTCGGCCCCGTCGAGGGCGGCGTCGAGACGGTCGGGACCGACGGTGCGGGCGGCGCCGGCGAGCGGCCGGGGGTCGCGGCGGACGACGGTGGCCTCGACCTCGAACGGGGCGAGGAGGCGGAGCAGCTCCTCGGTGATGCCGCCACCGCCGAGGACGGTGACGCGGGCGCCCACCAGGTTGCGGCCGGCGGGACGGCTCCACGACGACGCCCGGGCGTAGACGCCGACGTGGCGCAGCCCTCCCAGCAGCAGGGCGAGCGCCATCTCGGCGACCGGTGTGGCGTAGACGCCCTTGCCGCACGTCCAGACCCGATCGTGATCGAGGACCTCGACGTAGGTCTCGATGCCGGCGAACGGCAGCTGCACCCAGCGCAGGTGGGGGTGGGCACGGAGCAGGTCGGCCAGCACGTCCGGGTGGCGGGGCGAGGCCCACACCACGGCGTCGGCGTCCTCGGGGTCGACCAGGCGACCCCCTCCGGCCTCGACCGCCTCGGCCAGCCAGCCGGGCGTCCGGCCGGCGGGCCCCAGGTGGATCGCGGACCGCTCGGGCGTCGTCACCACCCCATCTTGACCCGTTGGTCAGTCGCGCCCGTAGCCTCGACCCCGATGTCCGCGGCCGGCGACCTTGAAGATCTCGAAGAGGTCGAAGATGCCCTGCTGGAGGGCGATCGGGCCTTCACCCCGGGGACGGCCCGGTCGGCCTGGTCCCATCCGAGCTTCCGGACGATCTACCTGGGCGCCTTCGCCTCCAACATCGGCACCTGGATGCAGAACGTGGTGCTGGGCGCCCTGGCCTACGACCTGACCCGGTCGGGCGTCTTCGTCGGCGTCGTCACCGCCGCCCAGCTCGGCCCGCTGCTGCTGCTCTCACTGGTCGGCGGCGCCCTGGCCGATGCCGTGGACCGCAAGCGGCTCCTGGTGGTCCTGTCGATCGCGCAGGGGCTCCTGTCGCTGGCGCTGGCCGGGGTGGCGCTGGCCGACGACCCCAACCGCGTCGCCCTCGTGGCCGTCGTGTTGGCCATCGGCTGCGCCAACGCGCTCTACGCCCCCACCTTCAGCGCCGTGGTGCCGATCCTCGTCCCCCGGCGCGACCTGGCCGGGGCCATCTCGCTCAACTCGGTGCAGATGAACGCCTCCCGGGTCGTCGGGCCGGCCATCGGCAGCCTGATCTTCGCCAACTTCGGCGCGTCGTTCGTCTTCATGGTCAACGCGGTGAGCTACGCCGCGGTGATCTTCGCCCTCACCCGGGTCCCCCTGCCCGACCCGCCCTCGACCGGCACCCAGGGCCTCCACCGCCTGCTCGAGGGGATCCGCTACGCCCGGGCGCACCGCGAGGTCGGCCAGGTGATCGTCGTGATCTTCGTCTTCTCGCTCCTCTCGCTGCCGTTCATCACCCAGATGCCGACGCTCGCCGACGTCAACCTCGGGCTCGACGCCAAGTCCGAGGCCTACGGGCTGCTCTACGCCGCCTTCGGGTTGGGCGCGGTGAGCGGCGCCCTGTCGGTCGGGACGCTCTTCGCCGGCCGCGACAAGGCCCGCCTGACCCGGATCGGCCTCGTCGTGTTCGCCGCCCTGCTCGCCGGCTTCTCGCTGCTGCGGGTGGCGTGGGCCGCCTACCCGGCGATCTTCGCCGTGGGCGCGGCCTACTTCCTCGTCATCACCTCGCTCTCGACCGTGCTCCAGGAGCACCTCGACGACAAGGTGCGGGGCAAGGTCATGGCCCTCTGGATCATGGGCTTCGGCGGCACCGTGCCCTTCGGCGGGCTGGCCGGCGGCTGGATCGCCGAGACCACGTCGATCACCACCATGGTGCTGGTGGGCGCGGCCGTGGCGGTGGCCCTGGCCGTCGTCTTCGACCTCCGCCGCTCCCCTGCCGCGGTCGACGCCGAGGCCCCCGCCCCGGCCTGACACCTCAGCCCAGCAGCGCCTCGGCCACCGCCTCGAGGCCGGCGACCCGGCTGCCCTTGACCAGCACGGCGTCGCCCGGACCGAGGTCGCCGAGACGCTCGGCCGCGGCGGCGGCATCGGCCACGGCGGCGGAGACGGCGTAGCCCGGCGCGGCGACGCCCAGCACCTCGATCCCCCGCTCCTCGGCGTAGACGGCGACCTGGCGGTGGAGGGCGTCGCTGTCGTCGCCGAGCTCGGCCATGAGACCGAGCACCGCCACCCGCCGACCGGTCACCGGCAGGGCGGCGAGGGCGTCGAGGGCGGCGCGGGTCGAGGTCGGGTTGGCGTTGTAGGCGTCGTTGACGACGACGAGACCCGACGGCGCCCGCTCGACCTGCATCCGCATGCCCGAGATGGTCGACCGGCCGAGGGCCTCGACCACGTCGTCGAGGTCGACCCCGAGCGCCAGGGCGCACGCCGCCGCGGCCACCGCGTTGGCGGCCTGGTGGGCGCCGTGCACCGCCAGTCCCACGGGGGCGTCGCCCCACGGCGAGCGGAGCACCAGCCGGGGCCGGAGGAGGTCGTCGAGCTCGACGTCGGTGGCGCGCACGTCGGCCACCGATGCCGGGCCCACGCCGTAGGTCAGCACCCGGGCGGACGTGCGCTCGGCCATCGCCGCCACCCGGGCGTCGTCGGCGTTGAGCACGGCCACGCCGTCGGCCGGCACCGCCTCGACCAGCTCGCCCTTGGCCCGGGCCACGTCGTCGATGGTGCCGAACATCTCGAGGTGGGCGTCGGCCACGGCCGTCACGATCGCCGCGGTGGGCCGGGCGATGCCGCACAGCAGGGCGATGTGGCCGGGACCGCGGGCGCCCATCTCGATCACGGCCGCACCGGTGTCGGGCGGGGCGCCGGCCAGGGTGAGGGGCACGCCGATCTCGTTGTTGAACGAGCGGGCGCTGGCCGCCGTCGTCCAGCGGGCACCGAGCACGCCGGCCAGCAGGTCCTTCGTCGACGTCTTGCCCACCGACCCGGTGACGCCGACGACCCGGTCGGGCAGACGGGTGCGGGCCAGCCGGCCGATGGCCAGCAAGGCGTCGGCGGTGTCGTCGACGAGGAGCACGGGGACGGCCACGTCGAGCGGCCGCGACGCGATCACGGCGACGGCACCGGCCGCGATCGCCCCGGGGACGAAGTCGTGGCCGTCGCGCTCGGCCACCAGGGCCACGAAGCCCGCCCCCGGCGGGAGCGCCCGCGAGTCGATGCCCAGGCCGTCGACCGCGGTGGCCGGGTCGCCGGTGACGGTGCCGCCCGTGGCGACGGCCAGATCGGACAGTGTGAGCCGCACGCTCGGACCGTACCGGGTGGATCGGGTGGGGCTCACCCGCTCGGACGGGCGACGTCCGGCCCTAGGCTCGCCGGCCATGTCCGCCGCGTCCCGTCCTCGCCTCGTCGTCCTGTTCGGCGGGGTCTCGGCCGAGCGCGACGTCTCGTGCGTCTCGGCCGCCCACGTGCTGGCCGCGATCGACTCCGAGCGCTTCGACGTCGTGCCCATCGGCATCGACGGCGACGGCCGCTGGCTGCTCGCCGAGGACGCCAAGGCCCTCCTCGACAGCGGCCGGTCGGGCGAGCTGGGCGGCACCGTCGCCGTGGCCGGCAAGGAGCTCGAGCCCCTCCCTGCCGTCACCCCGGTCGTGGCCGGCCAGGAGGTGGTCGTCCTCCCCCTCATCCACGGCCCTCTGGGCGAGGACGGCACGGTCCAGGGGATGCTCGAGCTGGCCGGCGTGCCCTACGTGGGCACCGGCGTCCTCGGCTCGGCGCTGTGCATGGACAAGGTCGCGGCCAAGGCCATGGCCGCCGCCGCCGGGCTCCCGCAGGCCCGCCACCTGGCGTGCCGCGACGTCCACGTCGGGCCCGCCTTCCTCGACCAGGTCGAGGCCGAGCTGGGTCTGCCGGCCTTCGTGAAGCCGGCCAACATGGGCTCGTCGGTCGGCGTGGCCCGGGCCGCCGACCGGGCGGGGCTGGAGGCGGCCGTGGCCGACGCCCTCCGGTACGACGAGTGGGTCATCGTCGAGGAGGCCGTGTCCGGCCGCGAGATCGAGCTGGGCGTGCTGGGCAACGCGGAGCCCCGAGTGTCGGTGCCGGGCGAGATCATCCCCAACCACGAGTTCTACGACTACGAGGACAAGTACGCCGACGGCGGCGCCCGGCTCGACATCCCGGCGGTGCTGCCGCCCGAGGTGGTCGAGGCGGCCCAGGCCCTGGCCCTCGACGCCTTCCGGGTGCTGCGCTGCGACGGCTACGCCCGAGTCGACCTCTTCTACGAGGAGGGGGGGCGGGGCCTGCTCCTCAACGAGGTCAACACCATCCCCGGCTTCACCCCCAAGTCGATGTTCCCGATGCTCTGGGCCGCCACGGGCGTCCCCTACGACCAGCTGATCACCGAGATGGTCGAGCTCGGCATCGCCCGCCAGGCCCACCGCGCCGGCTTCGGCCGCCCCCAGAGCTAGGGCTGGTCCAGCTCCTCGAACAGGGTGAGCTGGAGCCCGGCGGGGCCGTCGAGACGGCTGTTGAGCGAGCGCCACGGCGTCTCGACCGGCTCGGCCACGACGGTCGCGCCGGCCTCGGCGAGACGGGTGGTGGCCTCCTGCGCGTCGGTGACCTCGAAGGCGATGCGGATGTGGGGGGCGACCTGCCGGCCGACCTCGACCTCGTCGATCATCCGCGTCTGCGCCGGGTTGGCCAGCTCGAGGGTGGCTCGGCCGGCGTCGAGGATCACGACCCGGGCGTCGCCGTCACCCTCGAAGGCCGCCTGCTCGGGCAGCCCGAGGGCGTCGCGGTAGAAGGCGAGGGCGTCGTCGAAGTCCTCCGCCTCGACCACGACGCGCATCTGCAGGACGGGCGTAATCTCGGTCACATGAGCGATGATCGCATCGAGTGGGGCGGGGTCAACCACCTGGCCCTCGTGTGCCGGGACATGGCCCGCACCGTCGACTTCTACGAGGGCGTGCTGGGCATGCCGTTGGTGAAGACGGTGGAGCTGCCCCAGGGCATGGGCCAGCACTTCTTCTTCGACTGCGGGGGCGGTGACCTGCTGGCGTTCTTCTGGTTCGCCGACGCCCCCGAGCCGGCACCGGGGATCTCCGCCCCGGCCGGGCGGCCCGACGTGGCCGACCTGACCAGCGCCATCGGGTCGATGAACCACGTCGCCTTCAAGGTCCCGCTGGAGCGGATCGACGAGTACCGCGATCGGCTCGTCGCCGCCGGGATCGAGTGCAGCGAGACCTGGAACCACGACGACAGCGAGTGGGGCCTCGCCCCCACCGTCACCGACGAGGTGTTCGTCCGGTCCGTGTACTTCCAGGACCCCGACGGCATCCTCCTCGAGCTGGCGGTCGCGACCCGGGCGTGGCGGCCGTCGGACGTGGCCCACGCACCCAAGTCGGCGGCCGAGGCGCGAGCGGCGATCTCTCCTGCGCCACTCGCCAGCTCGCCGGCGACGGCCTGATGCCCCGGCTCGACCAGGTCCCCCGGTCGGAGGACAACCCGCCCGTCGTCCGGTTCATGTACGACCTGATCTTCGGCAAGGACCGCGACCCGGTCGCCGAGCCGGGCACCAACACCGGCACGCCGGGCGACTGGTGGACCGTGTTCGCCGGCAGCCCGGCCGTGCTCCAGCACTGCGTCGACGGCTTCGCCCTCTACCAGTCGCCCGAGCGGCGTCTCGACCCGCAGCTGCGGGAGCTGGGCCAGACCCGGGTCGGCTGGGACCGGGGCTCGCTGTTCGTCTACTCCCAGCACCTCAAGAGCTGCCGGGCGGTCGGCCTCCCCGAGGAGAAGATCGAGGCGGTGCAGCACTGGCAGGTGGCCGACTGCTTCACCCCGCTGGAGCGGGCCGTCCTGGCCTACACCGACGCCCTCGCCCTCGACGGCGGCCGCGTCGCCGACGGCGTCTTCGCCGTCCTGCGCGAGCACCTCTCCGACGAGGAGATCCTCGAGCTGACCTACATCACCTGCCTCTACGACATGCACGCCAAGATGAGCATCGCCCTGCGCACCGAGATGGACGACGTCCCCGAGCGCATGGTCGAGCACGGCGACAAGGCGAGGAACGCCCTCGAGGTCCTGGAGCGGGACTGAGCCCCGAGAGACGGGTACGCGCACCCGTCATGACGGGCTAGCATGCCTCTTGACATCCGGTGGCTGCCCGGATCGTCGGTCACGACCAGGATCAACCCACGCCCTGGAGGGGTTGACGCACGTCGATGAACGGCTAGGTTGCAGAGCATGACGACAACCGTGAGGGGTCACGAGGCCGCCCAACCGGCGCGACGGCCCTCGCCGCGCGGCAACGGCTACCGACCGCGGCCCACCGGTGTCCGTCGGGTGCTGCGGTTCCTCTCGACGGCGGGGACCTCCGAGTTGCTGAAGCCGAAACAGGATCGGCCTGCCGATCGTTGAGCGCGCTGTCAGTCTGGGGGTGGGGCGCCGGGTCCGGCTTCATGCTGGGTCTGGTGATCCACGTCCTGCCCTTCATCATCAAGGCCCGGGACACCGATGACGAGCTCGACGTCACGATGCGCTGGGCTCTCGCCACCCTCGCGACCCTCCTCCTCTACTCGGGCGTCGCCGGTCTCTCGGCCCTGACGCTCACCGAACCGTCCCGCAGCGACGCCATCTTGAGTGGCCTGGCCGTGCAGTCCGCCATCAAGGGCCTCGTCGCCACGGCTGAGGAGTTCGTCCTGGCCGCCAGCCCCAACGGTGACCCAGGAGATCCTGCCTAGCCCGTCAAGGCCGCGAGGAGGTCGGCGCGGCGGGTTCGGAGCCAGGCACGGTCGGGGGGGACCTGCATCTGGGTGCGCAGCTCGGCCTCGACGGCGGTGGCGACGACCCGGGCGCCGGCCTCGAGCAGCCGGCGGCGGACGGCCTCGACGTCGCCGTCGGGGCCGGCGAGGGCGCGGGCGGCACCGTCGAGACGGGGGGCGATCGCCGCCCCCAACGTGGCCGTGGCCGACGGGCCGAGACGGGTGACCTCGCGGACCAGCACCAGGAGGTCGGGCCGGCGCGCCCCCAGCCGCAGGACCTCGTCGACCACCGCGACCACCACGTCCTGGCCCGGCCGGTGCCCGGCCACGGCGGCCTCGAGCGACCGGCCGAGCTCGTCGACGGCCGCCTCGACGACCCCGGTGACCAGGGCATCCTTGGACCGGAACCAGTAGAGCACCGTCTGCTTGCGGACCCCGACGGCCTCGGCCACGTCGTCGAGCGAGGTGGCCTCGACGCCCCGGCGGGCGAAGCCGGCCAGGGCTGCCGCCACGATCCGGTCCCGGGTGCTGGGGCCCTCCACGGGTCCCTCTCTACCACTTGGTAGAGAGACGCGCTACGGTCGCCCCTCGCATGACGACTCCGATCGCCACCGCCCTCGGCGGCAAGCGCCTCTTCGTCACGGGGGCCACCGGGTTCCTCGGGACCGCCCTGGTCGAGCGGCTGCTCCGGGCCGTGCCCGACTGCCATCTCGTCCTCCTGGTCCGCCCCGGCCGGAAGCGCACCGTCGAGCAGCGGGCCCAGCGGGAGATCTTCCGCAACGACTGCTTCGACCGCCTCCGGGCCGAGATCGGCCAGGACGCCTTCGAGGCGGCGGTCAGGGACCGGGTCACGGTCGTCGCCGGCGACGTGAGCAGCGACGGGCTCGGCCTCGACGACCACGGCCGCGACGTGCTCGCCAGCTGCGACACGATCATCCACTCGGCCGCCACCGTGAGCTTCGACTCGCCGCTCGACCTCGCCGTCGAGGTCAACCTGCTCGGCCCCACCCGCATCGCCCGCACCCTCCACACCCTCGGCGTGGCCCCCCACCTCGTCGCCGTGTCGACCTGCTACGTCGCCGGCAACCGGCGGGGCAACGCCCCCGAGATCCAGGTCGACGAGAGCCCCTTCTGGATCGACGTCGACTGGCAGCGCGAGGTCGACGCCTCCCGGCGCATGCGGGGCGACTTCGAGGCCGCCAGCCGCTCGACCGAGAACCTCGAGCGCTTCCGGGCCGAGGCCCGCGACGAGCTCGGCGCCGCCGGCGGGCCGCTGCTGGCCGAGAAGACGGAGAGCAACCGCCAGGCGTGGGTCAAGGACCAGCTGGTCGACGCCGGGCGGGCCCGGGCCAAGAGCCTGGGCTGGCCCGACGCCTACGCCATGACCAAGGCGCTGGGCGAGCGGGCCCTCGGCGAGGAGCGGGGCGCGGTCCCGGTCTCGATCGTCCGGCCCGCCATCATCGAGTCGGCCTGGTCCGAGCCGGTGCCGGGCTGGATCCGCGGCTTCCGCATGGCCGAGCCGGTGATCCTGTCCTACGCCCGCGGCCTGCTCAGCCAGTTCCCCGGCGTCCCCGAGGGCACGGTCGACGTCATCCCGGTCGACCTCGTGGTCGGCGCCATCTGCGCCGTCGCCGCCCGGGGGCCGAGCAACGACGACGGCCGCCCCGACGTCACCCAGGTCGCGTCGGGCTCGTCCAACCCGCTGAAGTTCCAGACCATGGTCGACCTGGTCAGCGCCTGGTTCACCGAGCACCCGCTCTACGACCGCGACGGCCAGCCCATCAGCGTCCCCGAGTTCGCCTTCCCCGGCCGGGGCCAGGTCGAGGGCGAGCTGCGCCGGGCCAAGCGGCTCCTCACCACCACCGAGAAGGTCCTCCAGGCCCTCCCCCTCCGGGGCAAGCAGGCCCAGTGGGCCGCCGGCATCGAGGAGAAGCGCGAGCTGGTCGACCGGGCCACGGCCTACGTCACGCTCTACGGCTCCTACACCGAGTGCGAGGCGATCTACGGCGTCGAGCGGCTGCTCGCCCTGCACGAGGCGCTGGCCGAGCCCGACCAGCGCGACTTCGGGTGCGATCCCCGCGTTGTCGACTGGGCGCACTACGTCCGCGAGATCCACCTGCCGTCGGTGGTGAAGCACGGGCGGGTCCGCACCGACGGCTCGAAGGGCACCAGCGAGGCCCGCTCGACCCGTCTCCGCCGCCAGGTGCTCGACCCGCAGCGCACGATGGCCGCCTTCGATCTCGAGAACACGCTGATCGCCTCGAACGTGGTCACGTCGTTCGCCTGGCTCGCGACCCGCCGCCTCGACCCCGGCGACCGCCGCACGCTCACCGCCCGGCTGGTGGCCGAGGCCCCCGGCCTGCTCAAGCTCGACCGCAAGGACCGCAGCGACTTCCTCCGGCACTTCTACCGTCGCTACGAGGGCGCACCGGTCGAGGAGCTGTACGAGGACTCGGCCGAGATGTTGTCGGACCTCATCCTCACCAAGTCGTTCCCCGCCGGCATCCGCCGGGTGCGCGAGCACCGTGCCCTCGGCCACCGCACCGTCCTCATCACCGGGGCCCTCGACTTCGTCGTCGAGCCGCTCCGGCCGCTGTTCGACGACATCGTCGCCCCGACGCTCACGCGGAACGCCGACGGCACCCTCACCGGCCAGATGGCCCAGGTGCCGCCGACGGGCGAGAGCCGGGCCCAGGCGCTCTACGACTACGCCGCCCAGCACGATCTCGACGTCTCCGAGGCGGTCGCCTACGCCGACTCCAGTAGCGACCTGCCCCTCCTCGAGGCGGTCGGCTTCCCCGTGGCGGTCAACCCCGAGGCCCGTCTGGCCTCGCTGGCCCGCAAGCGGGGCTGGCTCGTCGAGCAGTGGGAGAAGGCGCCCGGCTTCGCCCCGCCCCGTCTGCCCATCCCGGCGGCGTCCGGTCCCCGCCGCGAGGCCCTGCGGGTGCCCGGCTACCGCAGCCCCGACCGCGCCCGCACCCGCCGGAAGGTCGGCCGATGACCAAGGCCCTCCTCTTCTCCCGGAAGCCGGCCCGGTTCGCGGCCGCCGCCGCGGCCGGCCGGGTCGTGCCCGGAGCCGGCGCCGCCGTCGGTCCGCTCAAGCTCACCGACGTCGACGAGCTCGACCCGCCCACCGCCGAGTGGGTCCGCTTCCGGCCCCGGCTCGCCGGCATCTGCGGGAGCGACCTGGCCACCATCGACGGCCGGTCGAGCCAGTACTTCGAGCCGATCGTGAGCTTCCCGTTCACCCCGGGCCACGAGGTCGTGGGCGAGCTCGACGACGGCACCCGCGCTGTCCTCGTCCCCGTCCTCCACTGCGCCATCCGGGGCGTCGACCCGGTCTGCGCCTCCTGCGCCACGGGCGACACCCACCACTGCGAGCGGATCGCCTTCGGCCACCTCGACCCCGCCCTCCAGAGCGGCTTCTGCCGGGAGACCGGTGGCGGCTGGTCGACGGCGATGGTCGCCCATCCCGGCCAGCTCGTCCCCGTTCCCGACGACATGAGCGACGAGGCCGCCGTCCTGGTCGAGCCCACCGCCTGCGCCGTCCACGCCGCCCACGCCATCAAGGCCAGCCGGGCCGGCGAGACCGGCCCGGTGGCCATCATCGGCGCCGGCACCCTCGGCCTGACGACGCTGGCGGCCCTGCGCTACCTCGACGAGGCCGCCGGGGGCAACGGCGACCGCACCGTCATCGCCACGGCCAAGCACCCCGAGCAGAAGCGCCTGGCCCAGTCCCTCGGCGCCACCCGCGCCG
>DASVEC010000174.1:0-4279 GCA_036380755.1 Iamia sp.
CGGGTCCTCGAGCACGTCCGCGGCGACGGCCCGCAGCTCCCGGCGAGCGAGCTCCGGCGGCTGGTCGCCCTCTCGGAGCGGGCCGCCCGGGCCTTCTGCGGCCCGCAGGACGTCGAGTGGGCGATCGGCACCGACGGCCACCTGTGGATGCTCCAGTCCCGCCCGGTCACGACCGAGATCCGGGGCGTGCCGCAGGGCCCGGTCTACGGACCGGGTCCGCTGGCCGAGACCTTCCCGGAGCCGCTCGCCGAGCTGGAGCACGACCTCTGGGTCCCGCCGCTCCGCGACGCGCTGAGCACGGCCGTGGAGCTGGCCGGGGTGGCGACGGCCAAAGAGCTGGCGGCGAGCGAGGTGATCGTGTCGGTGGCCGGCCACGTCGCCATCGATCTGCACCTGGCCGGCGAGATCCCGCCCCGTCACCGCCTGGCCCACCGGCTGAACCCCGTGCCGGCGCTGCGCCGCCTGCGCGCCGCCTGGCGGGTCGGCCGGCTGCGGGCCGCCCTCCCCGCCCTCGCCGACACCCTGCTCGACCGGGCCGACGCCGACCTGGAGGCGGTGCCGCCGCTGGAGGAGCTGACGAACCGGCAGCTGATCGCCCTGTTCCACCGCGGCCACGACGTCCTGCGGGCGCTGCACGCCCACGAGATCCTCCTCGGCATGCTCACCGACACGGGCGGGAACCGGATGACGGGTGCCTCGGTCGCCCTGCGGGTCCTCGCCGAGGCCCGCGAGGACGGCCTGAGCGACCAGCAGATCCTCGAGAGCAGCCCCGTCGTGCTGGCCCTCACGCCGCCCCGCGTCGGCCCCGGGCCCCAGCTGCCCGTCGAGGCCACGTCGATGCAGCTCGGCCACGACGCCGAGAGCGGCAACGACAACGGGATCCTGCGGGAGGCGCTGCGCCTCCGGGTCCGGTGGCTGCAGGAGCTCACCGGGCGCGCCGCGTGGGAGCTCGGTCTCCGTCTCACCGCCTCGGGCGACCTGGTCGAGCCGGACATGATCCGGCACATGACGCTCGACCACGTCGAGGCCGTCTTCACCAAGCGGGCGGTCGTCGTCCCCTCCCTCGTGCAGACCCACCTCCACAACTTCGGCGCCCCGCTCCCGGCCCGCTTCCAGCTGTCGGACCGCGGCCAGGTCATCCGCAGCCGCGTCGACGGCGAGGTCGGGGGCGGAACGGGGGCCGGCGGTGGTGTCGGCCGGGGCCCGGTCACCTACGACGCCCATGACCCGCCGAGCGGGTCGGTGCTCGTCACCACGACGCTCACGCCCGGCCTGGCCCCGCTGCTCACCCGGCTCGCCGGCATCGTCGCCGAGACGGGGTCGGTGCTCGCCCACCTGGCGATCCTCTCCCGGGAGGCCGGCGTGCCGATCGTGGTCGGCTACGCCAACGCCGTGGACGAGCTCCCCGAGGGGGTCGAGGTCACCGTCGACGGTGACACCGGGCAGGTCACGCTGGTCGAGCAGGGGAGCGCCTCGTGAAGGTCGTCGGCTGGCTGGCGGGCATCGGGACCCTCGTCGCGGCGGCGGCGTACATGATCGTGTCGCTCAACCGCTGGGAGTGGAACCGGGCCCTGTTCTTCGGCCTGATCTTCCTCATCGCCGAGGTGGGGCTGGCGACGGGGCTGATCCTCCGGCGCCTGGCCCGGCTCGAGGCCCGCCCGATCGATCCCGAGGTGCTCGCCGCGATCCGCGAGTCACGGGGGGAGCGGGCCGACCGCTTCGCCTGGATCAAGGAGTCGACGACCAGCCGCCTCAGCGTCTTCATCACCTTCCTCGTCGGCGGGGGCGTCCTGGTGTCGGTGCTGGCGTGGGTCGTCGACCGCATCGCCGGTCGCACCTCGACGCCCATCGCCGAGCAGCAGCTGGCCCGCCAGCTCGCGGCGATCGGCTACCCGCCCGGCGGGCTCGTGGTCGACGACATCACCGCCCTCGCCCAGGACGTGCCCGGCGCCGACGACGCCCAGCTGCGGAAGCTGCTGCGCCGCGCCGGGAGGGCGTGAGTGCGGCGCGTCGCCACCGCGGTCCTCGGGCTGGTCGGCCTGGCCATCGGTGTCGTCGCCGTGCTGGCGCTGCGCGAGGCGACGCTCTCGACCCATGAGCGCGACGACCCCCGGTCCGAGGTCGAGCTGGTCATCGAGGCCCGGACCGAGGGCGGGGAGCCGGGCCAGACGCTGGCGGAGATGGTCGACGCCCTGCTCCTCACCTGCCGGCTCGAGGTCACCTCCGACCTGGTCGGCCCGATCCGGGACGAGGGCGGCGGGCGCTACCGGGCCGTGATCCGCCCCGCGCTCGACGCCACCGACCGCCGCCAGCTACGAGGGTGCATCGAGGACTGGACGATCGACCACCTCTTGGTCGACGTCGTCGGCTTCGAGACCCCCTGAGCAGCCGCCGTGCGTGGCGGTGATGAACCGCTCCGCCCCGGCGACGCCGATCACGGCGAGGACCAGCCCGGCCACCACGTCGGAGGTCCAGTGGACGCCGAGCCACACCCGGCTGGCGGCCACCCCCACGACCAGCGCCCACACCCCGACGACGATGCTCCACCACACCCAGCGGCGGCGCACGTAGAGGGCGGCGACCAGCGGGAGCGTGCCCCAGCTGGCGGCGGCGGCCAGCGGGTGGCCGCTCGGGAACGAGTAGCCCTCGCCGTGGACCAGGCGATCGCCCACGGGCCGGTCCCGGCCGACCAACTCCTTGAGGGCGAACTCGGCCAGCGGGCGGGCCAGGGCGATCACCACGATGGCGACCGCCAGGCGGGGGCACCGGCGCCAGGCGAGCGCGGCGGAGACGATCGAGACGACGATCACCACGCGGGTGGAGCCGAGGGTCGACACCCGCTTGAAGAAGCCGTCGAGCGTCGTCGTCCGCAGATCGACCAGGGCGTTGGTGATCGGCGCGTCCCAGAACAGCCAGCCGCCGAGGGCGCCGATGGCCAGGGCCCCGAACACGATCACGGCCGCCGGCAGGAGCCAGCGTTGAGCGGCATGGACGCGCGCCATCGTCATCGGCGGGTGGACGTGGAGCTCCATGGTGCTCCAAGCCTACGGCCGCCCTCCCGGGACCCGACCCGCGCGCGGGGCGTTCACCCTCCGGGGAGGAGGTCGGTGCGGCCGATCTGGGTCAGGAGGCTGGCGGTGTCGAGGTAGATGCGCTCGTTGGTGATGCGGTCGCCGTCGAAGAAGAAGATCGCCACCACCGGGACGCGGAACTCCCGGCCCGTCGGGGGCAGCCCGTAGAACTCGCCCAGGTTGGTGCCCAGCAGGTCGAACTCGCAGACCACGGTGTCGTCGGCGACGTGGTGCCGGACCTGGTCGTGACGCTGGTCGGGGAAGGCGGTGCGCTGGTTGCGGTGGTAGGCGAGGACCTCGTCGTCGCCGTCGTAGACCTGTCCGGTCGGGATGATCTCGTAGCGGGGGTGGCCGGCGAAGGTGGCGAGCGTGCGGTCGAACTCCTTGTCGACCTCGGACCGGAAGTGCTCGTCGAGCACCTCGAGACGTCGGGCCCGCAGCTCGTCGCTGATCATCCCGCGGAACGCTAGACCTTCCCGCCATGACCGCCTTGCGCATCGGCCTCCCCGGCTTCGGGACCTCCGTCGACTCGATCGTCCGTCAGGCCCAGCGGGCCGAGGCCGACGGCTTCACCAGCCTCTGGTACGCCAGCGCGGTCGCCGGCGACCCGCTGACGGCGATGGCCGTGGCCGGGCGCGAGACCACCACCATCGAGCTGGGCACGGCCGTGCTCCAGAGCTACGCCTGCCACCCGCTGCTCCAGGCCCAGCGGGCCGGGGCCGTGGCCGCCGCCATCGGACCCGGTCGCTTCACCCTCGGCATCGGCCCGTCCCACCGGCCCGTCGTCGAGGACGTCCTGGGCCTCGACTACGCCACGCCGGGCCGGCACACCGAGGACTACGTCGACGTCGTCGCCCCCCTCCTCCGGGACGGGGACGTCGAGGTCCCCCTGCTGGTCGCCGCCCTCGGGCCCCGCCTCCTCCGGGTCGCCGGCGAGAAGACCGACGGCACGGTGCTGTGGATGGCGAACGCCCGCGCCGTCGCCGACCACGTCGCGCCCCGCATCCGGGCGGCGGCGGCCGACGCCGGCCGGCCCGCGCCCCGCGTCGTCGCCGGCCTGCCCGTCGCCGTCCACGACGACGAGGACGAGGCCCGGGCCACGGCGGCCGAGCAGTTCGCCGTCTACGGCCAGCTCCCGAACTACCAGCGGATCCTCGGCCGCGGCGGCGTCAGCGGTCCGGCCGAGGCCGCCATCGTGGGCGACGAGG
>DASVEC010000175.1:0-4468 GCA_036380755.1 Iamia sp.
CAAGGGCGTCGAGCTGGGCGACGCCCAGACCACCTACCAGCGGATCCTCGCCGACCACGGCCCGACCACGTTCACCGGCCGCGAGGAGGAGTCCTCGCAGGCGACCGTCCTGGCCGTCGTCGGCACAGACACCGAGGGCATGGTCGACGTGTTCCTCGACCGCACCCCGTTCTACGCCGAGTCCGGTGGCCAGGTCGGCGACACCGGCACGCTCCTGTGGGGCTCGGGCGCGGCCGAGGTGCTCGACACGACCTACGCCGTGCCCGGGCTGCACCGGCACCGCACCCGCATCACCGAGGGCGAGCTCCACGAGGGCGACGTCGTGGCCGCCACCATCGACGGCGACCGCCGGGCCGCCATCAAGCGCAACCACACCGGCACCCACCTGCTCCACTGGGCCCTCCACGAGGTCCTGGGCCCACACGTGAAGCAGCAGGGCTCGCTCGTCGCGCCCGACCGCCTGCGCTTCGACTTCAGCCACTTCGAGCCGGTCACCGCGGCCCAGATCACCGAGATCGAGGACCTGGTCAACGAGGCCGTCCTGGTCAACGACCCCGTCCACCACTACGAGACCACCAAGGACGAGGCCCTGGCCAAGGGGGCCATCGCCTTCTTCGGCGAGAAGTACGGCGACCGGGTGCGGGTGCTCGAGGCCGGCCGCCACTCCACCGAGCTGTGCGGCGGCACCCACGTCACCGCCACCGGCGACATCGGGCCCATGAAGGTCATCAGCGAGGGCTCGATCGGGTCGAACCTGCGCCGCATCGAGGCGATCACCGGCACCGGGCCCATCCAGCGGATCCGCGACGAGGAGGCCGTGCTGGCCCGGGCCGCGGAGCTGGTCGGGGTCCCGGTCGGCGAGCTGGTCGAGGGCATCGAGAAGCGGCTGGGCGAGGTCAAGGCGCTGCGCGACGAGGTCAGCGGGCTCAAGGCCAAGGCCGCCGCCGGTGGGGCGTCGGACCTGGCGGCCCAGGCGGTCGACGGCGTCGTCATCGCCCGCGTCGACGGGCTCGACCGCGATGCCGTGCGCACCCTGGCCCTCGCCGTGCGGGACCAGCCCGGCGTCCGGGCCGTGGTCCTCGGTGCCGCGCCCGAGGGCGGCGGCGTGGCCCTGGTCGCGGCGGTCACGCCCGACAGCGGGCTCGAGGCCGGCGCCCTCATCGCCGATGCGGCCAAGACCGTCGGCGGCGGGGGCGGCAAGGGGGCCGATCTGGCCGTGGCCGGGGGCCGCAACCCCGACGGTCTCGACGAGGCCCTCGACCAGGCCCGGGCCGCCGCCGGGCTGGCGTCCTGAAGCCATGTCGCAGGCGGGATCGCTCGTCGCCCGGGGTGCCGCCGGGCCCATCCCCGCCGAAGCTCGCTGCGCTCGCCGGCTCGGGCTGGCGCTCGGCCCAGGAGCCCTCGGGGCTGCCGCCCGGCCCACCGGACCGTCCGGCGGCTGACAGCCCGTCATGAGAGCTCTCGGCGTCGACTGGGGCACGGTCCGGATCGGGCTGGCGACCTGCGACCCCGAGGGCATCCTGGCCAGCCCCTACGGCACGATCGACCAGGTCAGGGACCTGCCCGCGGTGCACCGCCAGATCGCCCGGATCGTGGCCGACGAGGAGGTCGAGGTGGTGGTCATGGGGCACCCCCTGTCGCTCGACGGGTCCCGGGGACCGGCCGCCCTCGCCGTCGAGGCCCAGGCCGCGGCCCTGGCCGAGGTCCTGCCGGTGCCGGTGGTGCTCCACGACGAGCGGCTCACCACCGTGACGGCCCACCGGCTCCTCGCCGCGTCGGGGGTCGACGGTCGCCAGCGCCGTAGGGTGGTGGATCGTGCCGCCGCCGCCGTGCTGCTCCAGACGTGGCTGGACGGTGGCTCCCCGACCCACGTGACCGCGGCCTCCCTCGGGCCGCCCGAGGAGTGACACATCCACCGATGAGCGCCCGCAAGGACGTGACCGACCACGACGATGAGGATGACATCGTCGCCATGCCTCGCGACCGGGCCGGCCTGCCCAAGGTGGTGGTGATCCTCGGCGTCATCGTGGTGATGTTCAGCGCCCTCGCCCTCGGTGGCCGCAGCTGGTACCAGCGCCAGCTCGACCCGCCCGGCCCGCCCGGCGAGGACGTCACCGTCGACATCCCCAACGGGGCCCGCCTGACCGACCTGGGCAGCCTGCTCGACGACCCCAAGGTCGTCGCCAACGGCACCCTGTTCCGGTTCTGGATCCGCGACAAGGACATCGACCTGCAGGCCGGCCGCTACGTCTTTCAGCGGAACTCGTCGTTCGAGGAGGTGGAGGACGTCCTGCGCAAGGGCCCGATCGAGCCGGCGACGCAGTCGGTCACCATCGCCGAGGGCCTGCGGATCGACCAGATCATCGACAAGATCGTGGAGGAGGTGCCCCGCTTCACCGAGGAGGGGCTGGTCGCCGCCATCAACGACCCGGCCAACCGCTCGCCGCTCCTGCCGCCCGACCGGTTCCTGCCCGAGGGCGTCCCCCAGCAGGAGGGGACCCTGTTCCCGTCCACCTACGAGGTGGCCCCCGGCGACACCGAGACGACGCTGGTGCGCCGCATGGTCGACCAGATGAACACCACGGCCCAGGCCACCGGGCTCGTCGCCGGCCTCCAGGGCGACAACCTGCCCCCGCTCGACGCCTACCAGGTGCTGATCGTGGCGTCGCTGATCGAGCGGGAGACCGGCAGCAACCAGGAGTCGGCCAAGATCGCCCGGGTCATCTACAACCGGATGCAGGACGGGCCCGAGTACGGCATCTTCGCCCTGGGCATCGACGCCACCAACCAGTACGAGGCCGACGTCCAGGGCCGCGAGATCGATCTCGAGACCGACACGCCCTACAACTCGCGCATCGGCCTCGACCTCCCGCCCACGCCCATCGCCGCCCCGGGCCGGGCCTCGATCGAGGCCGCCCTCAACCCCGCGCCCAACCCGGTCACCGGCCTGCCGCTGCTCTACTACGTGCTCGAGGCGCCCGGCGTGCACTTCTTCACCGGCAGCGTCGACGAGTTCAACGCCGCCAGCGAGCGCTGCCGCGACGCCGGGCTCTGCTGAGGTGAGCGCGAAGGTCTGCTGGGTGATCGGGTCGCCGGTGGAGCACTCGCTCTCGCCGGTGATCCACAACGCCGCCTTCGCCGCCCTCGAGCTGGACTGGACCTACTTCGCCGTCGCCGTGCCCGAGGGGCGCGCCGGCGACGCCGTGGCCGCCATGCGCAGCCTCCGCCTCGCGGGCATGTCGGTCACCATGCCCCACAAGACGGTCGTGGCCGCCGTCGTCGACACGATCACGCCCCGGGCCGAGCGTCTCGGCGCCGTGAACTGCCTGTCCTGGCGGGGCGTCGGCATCGAGGGCGACAGCACCGACGGGGCCGGCTTCCTCGACTCGCTGCGCATCGACCACGGCTGGGAGCCCGAGGGGCGGCGGGCGCTGGTCGTCGGGGCCGGCGGGGCCGCCCGGGCCGTGGTCGCCGCCCTGGCCGAGGCCGGCGCGGCCGACGTGGCCGTCGTCAACCGGGACGAGGGCCGGGCCGCCCGGGCCGCGGCCCTGGCCGACGGGCGGGGCCGCGTGGCCACCGTCGACGAGGCCGCCGACGCCGACCTGGTGGTCAACGCCACCCCCGTGGGCATGGCGGGCGACCGGTCGTGCCCGGTGCCCGCCGAGCGGCTCGGCACCGGCCAGGTCGTCGCCGACCTCGTCTACGAGCCGATCGAGACCCCGCTCCTGGCCGCGGCCCGGGCCCGGGGGGCGATGCCCGTGAACGGCATCGGGATGCTGGTCCACCAGGCCGCTCACGCCTTCCGGGCGTGGACCGGCGAGGATCCCCCCGTCGAGGTCATGTCGGCCGCCGCCGTGGCCGCCCTCTCGCACCGCTGAGACCACCCGTTCGGGGGGACGCGGGGATTCTCAAGTGACGACGGGCGCTGCCGATGGAGCCGGGGTCCCGATCGACTTTGGAGGTGGGCCGTGGCCCTTCAGGGCACCCTCGACACGTTCGCCCTCGCCGACCTGGTGCGGCTCCTGGCGACGACCAGCAAGACCGGAGAGCTGGCGATCGACAGCGATCGCGGGTCGGGCCGGCTGTGGTTCTCCGACGGCCAGCTGGTCGGGGGCGAGCCCGCCGCCGACGACCTGGACGCCGTGGTCTTCGCCCTGCTGCGCATGCAGGAGGGCGACTTCGTCTTCCACGCCGACGGGGTGCCGGACGACGGCCGCGAGCCGCAGAGCGCCCTCGACGTCCTCGCCGCGGCCGAGGCCCGGCTGGAGGAGTGGCTCCCGGTCGAGGATCTCGTGCCCTCGCCGGCCGTGGCCCTCACCCTGCGGGGAGACCTGCCCGAGGACGAGGTGATCATCGGTCGCGACGTGTGGCGCCGTCTGGTCGCCATCGGCGGTGGCACCACCGCCGGGGCCTTCGGAGACGCCCTCGGGCTGGACGAGCAGGCCACCGGCTTCGCCGTCCGGGACCT
>DASVEC010000176.1:0-2446 GCA_036380755.1 Iamia sp.
TCCACGCCGAGCTCGGCGAGGAGGTGGGTGCGCAGGGCGAGGAAGCGGTGGTCGCCACGAGGGCGGGGGTGGGCGATGTCGACGCGCTCGTCGAGCGAGATCACGCCGTCGGTGAGGACGAGGACGCGGTCGGCCAGCAGCAGGGCCTCGTCGACGTCGTGGGTGACGAGCAGGACGGCCGGGCGATGGCGCTCCCACAGCTCCTGCACGAGGACGTGCATGCGGGCCCGCGTGAGGGCATCGAGCGCACCGAAGGGCTCGTCGAGCAGGAGGAGGGCGGGGTCGCGCACGAGCGCACGGGCCAGGGCGGCCCGCTGGGCCTCGCCGCCCGAGAGCGTCTTGGGCCAGTCGCCCTCGTGGTCGGCCAGCCCGACCTCCTCGAGGGCCCGCCGGCCGTCGGCCTCGGCACCGGGACCGTGGAGCCCGAGCACCACGTTGTCCAGCACCGAGGCCCACGGCAGGAGACGGGCGTCCTGGAACACCACGGCGCGGCGCTCCGGCACCCGGATCGAGCCGGCCACGTCGCGGTCGAGGCCGGCCAGGGCCCGCAGCAGCGTGCTCTTGCCCGACCCGCTGTGCCCCAGGAGGGCCACCATCTCGCCGGGCGGGAGGCGCAGGTCGACGCCCCGCAGGACGTGGCGGTCGCCGAAGGACCGCCGGACGTCGGCGACGTCCACGGCGAGGGTCTCGACGGCCGTCATCGGCCCGGCGCCCAGCGGAGGAGGCGCCGCTCGAGCGCCCGCACCCCCGCATCGGACACGAGCCCGAGCACGGCGTAGGTCACCAGGCCGACGACGATCACGTCGGTCTGGAAGCGGGTCTGGGCCCGGAGGATGAGGAAGCCGATGCCGCTGCTGGCGTTGATCTGCTCGGCGAACACGAGCACGAGCCAGGCGATGGCCGACGCCAGCCGCAGCCCCACCAGGAACCCGGACAGGGCGCTGGGGAGCACGACCCGCCGGATGCGGGCCCACCGGCCCAGGCCGACCGTGGCGGCCAGCTCGAGGAACCGGGGGTCGACGGCCCGGATGGCGGCGCTGGTGTTGACGTAGATCGGAAAGGCCACGCCCAGGACGATCAGGGTGACCTTGACCGTCTCCCCCACCCCGAGCCAGACGATCAGCAGCGGCTGGAGGGCGATGACGGGCACGAACCGGAGCATCTGCACGGTGGCGTCGAGCAGGTCGTCGCCCAGACGGGACAGACCGGCCACGAGGGCCAGGGCCGAGCCGATGGGGATGCCGATGGCGGCGCCCCACAGGACCCGCTGGAGCGAGGCCCACAGGCCCTCCGGCAAGGTGCCGTCGCGGACCAGGTCGGACCCGGCGGTGAGCACCGTCGAGGGCCCGGCCAGCACGTCGGTGGCCAGCCAGCCGGCCCGGGAGGCGATCTCCCAGACGACGACGAGGAGGGCCACGCCGGCCAGCCGCTCGATGCCGCGGGGCACCCGGAGCCGGCGGCGCCCGGCGGCGTCGTCCCCGGGCGCGCGGGCGGCGCGGGTGGGGAGGGTGACGAGGCGGGGGGTGGTCGCCGCGGCGGTCGCCGCCGCTCCCGCCTCGAGGTCGAGCGGGGCGTCGAGGGCCGTCACGAGCCCTGCTCCTGCTCGACCAGGTCGTTGAAGCGGTTGTCGAACTGGGCCGCGACGTCGATCTCGGTGGGGATCTGCTCGGCCTCGACGAAGAGGTCGGCCAGGCGCTGCTGGGCCTCGAGCAGCTCGTCGCCGGGGACCGGGTAGAAGCGGGTCTCGCCGTTCTCGGCCTGGAGCTCGGCGGCCCGTTCGGGGCTGAGCCCGTACACCTCGGTGAAGACGTTCTCGGCCACGAGCTCGGGGTTCTCGCCGAGGAAGGAGTAGGACCGGACCAGCCGGGAGAGGTAGTCGGCCAGCGCCGCCGACCGGCCCTCGTCGTCGAGCGTGCCCCGGGTGGCGATCAGGAACGACGACCGGTCGGTGATGCGGTCGGCCCCGGCGACCTGCTCGGCGCCCTCGTTGGCGGCGAGGTAGCCACTGGTCAGGGGTTCGATCGAGATGCCGAGGTCGGCGCCGCCGCCCTGGAGCGTGGCCGCCACCTGGAGCTGCGACACGTCGACGGGCGTGATCTCGTCGGGTTCGATGCCGGCGTCGTCGAGCGACTGGAGCAGCACGGCCTCGCCGGCGGTGCCCCGCTGGTAGGCGATGCGCTTGCCCCGCACGTCGTCCCACCCGTCGACGTCGTCGACGCCGGGCGCGGTGACCAGCCCGTAGAACGACGCCGTCTCCGAGGCCCAGCCGGCCACGGCCACGATGTCCTGGCCGGCCGACTGGGCGAAGATCAGCGGCGTGCTGCCCACGAAGCCGATGTCGATGGCATCGCCCTGGAAGGCCTGGAGCATGGCCGGGCCGCCCACGAAGGTGGAGTACTCGACCTCGTAGGGCAGGTCCTCGTCCTCCCCGGCGAGACCCAGCACG
>DASVEC010000177.1:0-3952 GCA_036380755.1 Iamia sp.
ACGTCGAGCGAGCGAACCTCGACGTAGCTCTGGCCCAGCTGGCTCACCGTGATGGGGGCGTGGACGCCGATCGACTCCTCCCACGGCGTGATCGTGCCGTCGGGCTTGTGGATGCGGACCTCCTGGCCCCGCAGCCCGGCGGCGTCGGTGCCGCTGAAGGTCACGGTCACCGGGCCCTTGTAGGTGCCGTCACCGCGCGGTCCCGGCGACGCCGTCAGCCCCGCGGTCGGGACGGTCGTGTCGGACCACTGGTAGGACGAAGCGGTGGCGGCGTCGGCCAGCTTGCCCTGACCCGCCTTCGACGGATGGAAGTGGTCGCCGCAGCCCCCGGCGAAGACGCCCTGGACCGGGCAGAGCCCGACCCCGATGCCCTCGTTGCGGCTGATGTCGCCGTCCTTGAAGGCCCACTGGGAGTGGGGGAGGAGGGACCCGTGGGGCGGGCTGACCCGGTTCGACGTCATGTTGAAGAGCCGGTCGCTGTCGTAGCGGCAGCGCAGCCAGGTGGCGCACTCGGCCCTGAGCGCGGCGTTGTAGTCGAGCGTGCGCTGGCGGACGGCGGCCCGGCGGTCGCGGTCGGCCTGGGCGTAGCTGTCGGGGTTCGACAGCAGCGACTGGCACGGGAAGAAGCTCTGGCCCCAGTAGAACCGGGCGCCGTTGAGCCCGTTGGCCTGATCGCTCTCCGGCTCCGGGTGGTACGTGCCGTTCTGGGGCGCGCCCCGGATGTACCAGAGGTTGTAGATGTCGGGGACGCTCATCACGAACACGAGCGCCTGCGGGGCCTTGGCCTTGATGGCGGCGAGGGCCTCGCGGAGCTGGGTCCGGTAGGTCGCCACCGAGGTCATGTCGGCGACCGAGTCGCGGCACAGGTCGTTGCCACCCAGCTCGATGGTCACGTACTGGGTGGTCGTCTTGAGGGCCGAACCGTCGCGGCCGGTGTTCACCTGGTTGTCGGCGTCGCCCATGCGAGCGCCGTTGGCCGACAGGTTCTGGGCGTTGGCGGTGCTGATGCCCAGCCGGGCCCGCACGCTGTTGACCTCCCACCCCGTCGACCAGGAGTTCTTCGGGTTCTCCTTGCTCAGCTCGCCGGTGCCGGTCGACTGGGTGATCGAGTCGCCCAGGGCGGCCATCGTCGTCGGCTTGCCCGAGCGGGCCGGCGTCGGTGTCGGCGGGGTCACCGCGGCACCGGACGGTGTGGCCGTGGGGCCGACGGCCGCCACGGTGACGGCGAGCGCGAGCACCACCGCGGCGGAGACGGCGCGGCGCCGCGCGGGTGAGACGGTCGTTGGCGTCACGGTTCCCCCCTGGAACGGTTTCGACGTTCGAGGCCCGCACCCTAATCCACCGATCCGTGGTGGTGAATCACCGCCGAACGCTGGATCTGGGCACCGAGCCGCCGATGGACCAGCCGGACGCGCCACCAGCGGCGCGTCGCCGAGACGAGATGGAGGAGCGGATGGAGCACGGGGAGCAGGTCCACCTGCTGCTCAGCGCGCCCGGACAGCCTCCCGCGGCCCTGCCCGCATCCCTGTGGAGGGCGTGGATGCCCTCCGATCGAGGGCCGGTCGACCCGCCCGCCGCGGCCAAGGCGCTGCGGCTGTCGCCGGTCAGCCCCCGGGCGGAGCGGGCTCTGGTCGCGGCGGTGGCCAACGACGACGTCGACGCCCTGGGACGGATGGCGACGCAGAGCGGTCCGGCCCAGGACGCGGCCCGGGTCCTCCTCGCCATCCGCCTGGCGACGGTCGACGCCGCCGCGGCCGTCGACCTCCTGCAGCAGCTCACGGTGTCGCCGACCGAGCCCACCGACAGCAAGATCCTCCGCAAGCACTGGAGCGGTCTCGCCGTCCAGGTCGACCTGGCCCCGAGCGTGCCTGCGCTGGTCGGCATCGGCCGGGCCGCCTTCGGGCTCCTCGCCGCCGACCTCATGGTCGAGGTCGGCCGGGTGGCCGACGCCCTCAACCTGCTCGAGACCCTCCCGCCCCGGCCGCCGATCGTGCTGGCCAAGGCGGCCACGCTGCTGGCCAACGGCGACCACGCCCGCGTCCTCGAGGTGACCACGGCGCTGCCCGGCATCGACGACGTCTCGGCCCTCGCCCTCGTCGCCCGGAGCGTCGCCGCCCGGTCGCAGCAGGACATCGGCGTCGCCCTCGACGCCGTGTGCGAGGCGCTGAGCGACGGGGGCCGCAGCGGCGTCGTCCTCGCCGCCGCCCTCGAGGAGCGAGCCCACCTGTACCAGCTCGCCGGCGACACGACGGCGGCCCACACCGACCTCGAGGCGCTCGCCGCCCTCGCCGCGGGGCAGACCGACTTCACCATCCCGCCGCCGTCGTTGCTGCGGCGGGGCGACGACGCCACCGAGGACGACACGCTCGATCGGGCCCGCAAGCGCATCGCCCGGCGGATCACCGGTGTGGGCGCCCCCGGGACCTTCGGGGGCCGGCACCACAGCACCTACCGCGACGAGATCGCCACCATGTTCGCCCTGGGCCAGGTCGACGCCGTCGAGGAGCTCCTCCTCGGCCTGCTCGACGTGGTCGAGGACGAGGTCGACGAACTGGGCGTGCCCCTCGACGCCACCTTCTTCCTCACCCTCGCCGACCTCTACCAGGACAGTGGTCGCACCGACGACCTCCACGCCCTGCGCGAGCGCTACGGCGCCGCCGACGCCCGGGCCACCCGCCGGGCGGCCGAGCTCGCCGCCGTGGCCGCCGAGACGGGGGAGTCCGTCGGACCGGTCGAGCTGGCCAAGCCCGAGGCCGCGTCGGCCTTCATGCCGCCCGAGCCCTTCGCCTCGACCCCGCCGGTCGAGGACGACGAGATCCTGGCGCACCAGCTGGTGTCGGTCCTGTCCGGTCCTGTGACATCGTCTGACACCGGGGGAGAGGGGCCCGAGCCGCCGCCGCCTCCTCCCGCGTCCGCGCTCGTCGAGCCCATCGAGCCCGCCGTCGAGGCGCCCGAAGCCGAGCCCGAAGCCGAGCCCGAAGCCCCCGAGCTCGTCGCCGACGAACCCGAGCCGATCGCCGCCGAGGACGAGCCGCGGCCCGAGCTCGATCTGGCCGAGGAGGCCCAGGACCGCGAGCTGACGCCGGTCGAGCGGGCGGTCCGCGGTCCGAGGGTCCGGTCGCTCTAGATCGGCTACGTTTCATCACGTGACGAAACGTGCCATGGATGACGAGGGCGGGGGATCAGCACCTCGACGCGACCCGCGTGCCGACGAGCGCTGTCGCTGGTGCGGTCGCCGGCTCCCGGAGCGGGCCAAGACCGGCCGACCCCGCCGGTTCTGCCGGCCCGGCTGCCGTCAGCAGGCCCACATGGCCCGCAAGCTCGCCGTGGCCCACGGGCTCGGCGACGGCGACGTGATCGTCGATCGCCAGGCCGTCGAGGAGCTCCAGGGCGCGCTGTACTGCCTGCAGGCCGCCGTCGAGGACGTCGATGCCGACCTGGCCGCCGCCGGCGACGATCCCGACGAGATCCGGCGCGCCCTGGCCTGGCTGCTCGACAACGCCCGCCCCCTGGCCACCACCTGGATCGAACCCCGGACGGTGGATACCTAACTTGACAGAACGTACATTATCGGCGGCTTCGGAGGGCGATCAGCCCTGAGTCTCGTCCGCGCGCCGGATCTCCCGCGGTGGACGGGTCGCCCTCCTCGTTCGCCGATACTGTCACCCAGCGCGCCTCGTCCCCCTTGCCGGAACTGGTTGGCGGGCTGACGGAGGGGGACGGAGTGGACATCCACACAGATCTTCGAGAAGTGCCGGAGGCGTTCGAGCGCTTCTGTCGCCACGTCGTCGAGACGAAGACGGGGGAGGCCATCGAGTGGGACCGCCTTGCGAATGCGACGTACTCCCCCGAACAGGCGCGTGAGCTGATACGGGCGGCAGAGGGGCGTCAGGATCTGGTGGCCATCCACCCGCTGGGAACGGTGGCGGGAGACCTGATCGTCGCCATCGGC
>DASVEC010000178.1:0-8204 GCA_036380755.1 Iamia sp.
CACCCCGTCGGACCGGCGATCGGGCCGTGGAACCCGGCGTGAGCGTCACCGTGGCGGACGAGGATCAGCCGCATCGTCCACCGCCGATCGGTCGGGTCGGAACGGTCATGCCCGCCTCCCTCCCCCGGTGCCGGGGGCCGAACCCGGCCGCCGGCTCAGCGGCCTCGCTCGCCGTAGTCGCCGAAGGGGCGGTCGCGCTCGCGGACCGCGTCCCGCCAGCCGATCTCCTGGGCCCGCGCCACGAAGTCGAGGCCCTCCTGGGTGTGGCGGGCGACGCCGTCGAACAGGAACCCGAGCAGCCGGCTGGTGTCGGGCTGGTACTGGTGCCGGGCCACGTCGTTGAGCATCCACTTCATCATCTGGAGCTGGTTGAGCGGCAGGAGCGCCATGCGCTGCGCCAGGGCCACCGCCCGGTCGTGGAGCTCGTCGTCGGGCACGCACTCGAGGATCATCCCGGCGGCGGCGGCCTCCTCGGCGGTGAGCTCGTCGCCGGTGAACAGGTAGCGCTTGGCCCGTTCGAGGCCGAGGCGGGCCACCCACACCCAGGGCGCCTCGGGCACGCCCCACACCCGGGCCGGCGGGTAGCCGAAGCGGGCCGACGTCCCGGCGACGATGAGGTCGGCGTTGAGGATCATGTCGGTGCCGCCGGCGATGCACCAGCCCTGCACGGCGGCGATCGTCGGCTTCGAGATGGTGTGGAGCTTGGCGAAGGTGTTGCCGAAGGTCCCGATCATCTGGACGTCGGCCACCGAGTCCCACACCCGGTCCGCGCCTCGCTCCGAGGTGGCCTGGGAGACGGTGGACCAGTCGAGCCCGAACCCGGCGCAGAAGGCCCTCCCCTCGGCCCGGACCAGCACGACCCTCACGCCGCGGTCGCCGTCGGCGGCGTCGAGCGCGGCGTCGAGCTCGTCGCGAAGGGCGACGGTGATCGTGTTGAACTCGTCGGGTCGGCACAGCACGAGGTGGCGAACCGCCCCGTCGTCCTCGATGCGGATGGCGCTCGTCATCGGCCCATGGTCATCGACGGGTCAAGGTCAGGTGGGTGACACCGCTCGGCGACGAGACGGCCTCGATGTCGTAGCGCTCCTCGAGGGCCTCGAGGCCGTCCCACAGGCGGGAGCCCCGAGCGAGCAGCAACGGCACCTGCACGACGTGGGCAGTGTCGATCAGGCCGGCGGCGAGGAGGTCGCGGATGATCGTCGGGCCACCGCCGATGCGCACGTCGAGGTCGCCGGCGGCCTCCTTGGCCAGGTCGATGGCCTCCTGCGGGGTGGCGTCGACGAAGTGGAACACGGTGCCGCCCTCCATCTCGATCGGCGGGCGGGGGTGGTGCGTGAGCACGAACACCGGCGTGTGGAACGGCGGGTTCGGCCCCCACCAGCCGCGCCACTCGTCGTCGGCGCCGATGTCGGTCCACGGACCGGTCTGCGGACCGAACTTGCCCCGGCCCATGATCTCGGCCCCGACCCCCTGCTCGGCCCGTTGGGCGAACGAGTGGTCGACCCCCGCGCTGCCGCCGGCCTCACCGACCATCGAGTGCCAGAAGCGGGTGGCGAACATCCACTCGTGCAGACGTTCGCCGGCGTGACCGAACGGTTCCTCGAACGTGAGGCCGTCGCCGGTGCCGAACCCGTCCAGCGAGATCGAGAAGTTGTGGACACGGACCTGGGACATGGCGGCTCCAGAGCTGTCGGGGGATGGCGCCATCCAACCGGTTGCGGCCGACCGCCGCCACCCGACGGTCAGCCGGTCACCGGGAGGCGTCGGCGGTGGAGCGGCCGATCACGATGTCGCCGAACGAGCTGCGGGCCCGCACCTCGACGGTGCCCTCGGACGGCCCGGGCCCGTCGGCCGCGCCCAGGGTGTTGCGCACGGTCCCGAAGCTGGTGCTCACGTCGAGCCAGGCCGCCACGCCCTCGGGGATGCCGACCTCGATCTCGCCCTTCGCCGTCTCCATCACGATGGCGCCGTGGCTGACGTCGCGGATCCGGACGTCGCCGTTCGCCGTCTTGGCCACCACCGAGCGATGGGCCCGGCCGACGGTGATGTCGCCGTTGGCGGCCTTCACCCGGAGGTCGCCGGTGACGTCGGCGACCGCGGTGTCGCCGTTGGAGCTCTTGATCACGGCCACGCCGTCGAGGTCGCCGAGGCGGACGTCGCCGGACGAGGTCGTCACCTCGGCCTCGCCCACGACCCGATCGACGACGACGTTGCCGTGGGCGGTGGTGGCGTGCAGGGCGCCGGTGTGGTCGAGCCTGATGTCGCCCATCGCCGTCTCGAGCCGGCAGGCCCCGAGCTCGCCCTCGGTCGTGAGGTCACCCATGTCGGTGCTGGCCTCGACGGCCGAGCCGGTCGGCAGGTCGATCGTGACCGTCACCCGTTCCCCGCCCCCGAACGGCGTGAACCGCCTCCGATGCTTCGGCGTGCGCACCAGCAGCCGGCCGTCGCGGCACTCGACGACGGCCTCCTCGGCGGCCTTCACGTCGCCGGCCTTGGACGGGTTGCGGGGGCGCACGTCGACCACGGTGTCGGTGCGGTCGCTGGCGGTGATCCTCGCGTCACCGACGATGTCGATGGTGACCGAGAGGGGGGTGGGCGTCTCGAAGGTGGTCATGGTGGTCCTCCTGGGGGCGGACGGGGGTGGGGATGGGGCGGGGACGGGGCGGCCGGCGCGGCGCCCTAGCGGGCCCAGCCGCGGAAGCGCTCTCCGCCGGGGCTCGTCCGGGACGGGGCCCGCGGGCGGCCGGCGGGCTCGACGGCATCGGCGACGGCACGGGCCAGCCACGAGTTGACCGAGAGGCCGTCCCGGCCGGCGGCCTCCTCGACCCGGGTCTTGAGGTGCTCGGGGAGCCGCAGCGTGATGCGGGCCGTGCCCCCGTCGTCGCCGCTGGGGGTCACGACATCGGGCTGATCGTCCCCGTGATCGTCGACCGGCGGTGACGTCACGACGAAGTCAGGTTGACGTCCTCGAAGACGCAGCTCGACCGAGCCGGGCGCCAGATCGCGGGTGATCTCGCTGGCCGCGGTCGACAGCACGTCGAGCAGCACCAGCTGGGCGGCGGAGTCGAGCGAGGCGACGAGCCGCTCGGCCAGCCGCTCGGCGTCCTCGCCCCCCGCCTCGGCCGCCATCAGCATCTGCTGGCGGAGCGAGGCGACATAGGGGGTGAGGTCCATGACGCCATGATGACGTCACGACGACGCCATGTCAACCGAATGATCTGATTGACAGTTGGACTGCCACTCTGGCAGTGTGACTGCCATGACGGAGGAGACGTTGCAACAGGCGCGGAGCGAGGTGGTGCGCAGCCGGGTGGTCGACGGGGCCGTGGCCCTGCTCCGGGCCGGCCAGCCGGTGACGTTCAAGGACGTCGCCCGGGAGGCCGACGTCCCGGAGCGGACCATCTACCGCCACTTCCCGACGCGCCGGGACCTCCTGGCCGCCGTGTTCGACTGGGCCAACACCCAGATCGGGTTCGACGGGCCCCGCCCCACCACCGAGGCCGAGCTGGTTGCGCTCGTGCGTCGAGCCTTCTCGGGCTTCGACGATCTCGCACCCGTCGTGCGCCAGATGCTGATCGAACCCGACAGCCTCGGCGCCCGCGTGGCCGACGTCGCCGAGCGCCGCCGCGCCGCGATCGCCCTCGTCGAGCACGAGGCGCCCGGCCTCGATCGCACCACCACCGAGCGCGTCGCCGCCGTCGTCCAGATCCTCGGCCTGGCCTCGACCTGGCAGAGCCTCACCCAGTTCTGGGACCTCGACGGGCACGACGCCGGCGACACGGTCGCCCTGGCCATCGAGCTGCTCCTCGAGGCGGCCCGGACCCGGACCGCACCACCCACCACCTGAGAGGAACCACCGATGCCACTCACCCGCGGGCTCAACCACGTCGCCGTCCTCACCGAGGACCTCGACCGGTTCATCGCCTTCTACACCGACACCTTCGACCTCGACGTGGCCTTCGCCGAGACCACACCGGCGTTCCGCCACGCCATCCTCCGCATCGGGCCCGACTCGTGGCTGCACCCGGCCGAGGTCGTCGGCGGCGAGCACGGCACCGGCAGCCCCGCCATGTTCCAACGGGGCCACCTCGACCACCTCGCCCTCGTCGCCGACTCCCCGGCGGCCTTCGACGAGCTGCGCGACCGTCTCGTCGCCCGCGGCGCCAGCGACGGTGCGGTGGAGGACCTCGGCGCCTTCCACGCCCTCTGGTTCGAGGACCCCGACGGGATGCGAGGCGAGCTCACGCTGATCGTCGACCCGCGCCTCGAGGGCATCCACGCCCCCGAACCGCTCGTCGTGTCGTGAGGAGCAAGGGGGGAAGCGGACCGGACGATGGTCGATCGGCAGAGGCGCTGGGTGGTGCGGCACGCGTGCGCGGGGCACAAGGGCGACTGGGCGGGAGGCCCCGACGACGAGCGGCCGCTCGACCCGGCCGGGCGGCAGCAGGCCGAGGCCCTGGCCGAGATCCTCGCCGCGGAGGGCCCCACCCGTCTGGTCGCCAGCCCCACCCGGCGCTGCCTCGACACCCTCGCCCCGCTCGGTGAGACGCTCGGCCTGGTCATCGAGACCGAGCCGGCGCTCCGGGAGACGACCGGGGTCGGCCTGGTGCGTCTGCTCGCCGCCGACGCCTGCGCCGGCGCCGCCGTGTGCACCCACGGCGAGGTGATGGAGCCGGCTCTGGCGCTCCTGCGCACTGCCGGGCTGGAGGTGGTGGACGACGTCTCCGACGAGGATCTCCTGCTCAAGGGGGCGGCGTGGCGCCTCGATCCGGCCCCGCCGGGGTGGCGGCTGGAGCTGGTGGCACCCATCCCCCTGGCGTCGTGTCCCCACCACGACGGGCCCCGCTGACAGCACGAGGTCAGCGCCGAGTCAGCGTCCAGCCAGCGAGAGGGGGTCCCATGGCGCGATGAGCTCGCTCCCCTCCCGTCGTCTGACCTCCATGCGCACGACGTCGCCCCTCCGCCGGGTGCTCCGCCGAATCGCCATCACCGTGGCGGGCACCGCCGTCGTGGCCGCGGGCGTCGCCATGCTCGTCCTGCCCGGCCCCGGGCTCGTCACCATCGCCCTCGGCCTGTCGTTGCTGGGCCGCGAGCACGCCTGGGCCGCCGCCCTCGAGCAGCGGGCCCGGGCCCGGGTGGCCGCCGCCGCCCGGCGGGTGCGCCGAGCGGCGGGGGCGGAGTCAGTGCCGGTCGGGGTCGAAGTCCAGGACCTGGGTCAGGCGGACGTTGTTGCCCGACGGGTCCCGGAACGAGGTGTCGATGCCGTAGGGCTGGGGGGTGGGCGGGTCGTTGAACGTGACGCCGCGTGACGACAGGTCGTCGTAGGCGGCCTGGCAGTCGTCGGTCTCGAGGAACAGCGTGCCGCCGGCGCCCTTGGCCACCAGCTCGGCCAGCTGGGAGCGGGTCTCGTCGTCGAAGTTCGGCGGTGCCGGGATCGGCATGAGGACGAGGCCGACGTCCTCCTGCGCCGGCGGGGCGACCACCAGCCAGCGGAAGCTCCACTCCTCGATGGTCACGTCGGAGCGGACCTCCCACCCGAGCACCCGGGTGTAGAAGGCGAGGGCCTCGTCGGGGTCGTGGACCCAGAACTGGGCGTTGGCGATCGTCGTGGTGTGGGTCGGCATGCCGTCGACGCTACGAGCGGGTCGCCGGGGCCTCTTCTCGAAACGTCTGGTTCTCCCGGCGCCCGTAGGCGAGGGCCATGCACCGGGGCACCCGCACGTGGCGGCGGGCCGGTGGGAACGACCGGCGGTAGGCCTCGGGCGACAGGCCGTAGAGACGGCCGAAGCTGGTGGTGAACGAGCCGACGCTGGCCAGGCCGACGGTGAAGCAGATCTCGGTGACGCTCCGGTCGGTGTCCCGCAGCAGCGCCGCCGCCCGCTCCAGCCGCCGGGTCATCAGGTACCGGTGGGGCGTCTCGCCGAAGGCCCGGCGGAACTCCAGGCTGAAGTGGGCGCGGGACAGCCCCGCCTCCCGGGCCAGGTCGGCGACGGTCAGCGGCTCGAAGTACCGGCCGTCGGCCAGGTCCCGGGCCCGTAGCAGGTGTCGGACCGGGGGAACCACCCGCCCATGGTGCCAAGATCGAGGGCGACGAGGAGAGTCGGGATGGGCGTGTCAGGAGAGGACGAGGCCGACCGGGCCCGGTTCGGTCGCGGCACCGAGCGGCCCGAGGACCTGCCCCCCGCCGGCGGGCCGATCGCGGTCGACCGCACCTTTGCCTTCGTCGACCTGTCCGGCTTCACCGCCTTCATCGAGGACGAGGGCGTGGCCGCCGCGGTCGACATGTTGGCCCTGTTCCG
The DNA here is from genome assembly GCA_036380755.1 of Iamia sp. Lineage (GTDB taxonomy): Bacteria > Actinomycetota > Acidimicrobiia > Acidimicrobiales > Iamiaceae > Iamia. The sequence continues at coordinate 6,300 of DASVEC010000178.1, forward strand.
ATTGGGCGCCTCCGAAGTGACCGCCCGGCGGGGCGTGCGGGTGGCCAAGTGGCTGGGCGACGGGGCCATGGTCGTCGGCGTCCAGGCCGGCCCGACCGTCGCCGCCGTGGCCGAGCTGATGGCGCGGGTCGGCGTCACCTCGCGACTCCAGCTCCGGGCGGGCGTGTCCCGGGGCGGCGTCATCCTCTTCCAGGGCGACGACTACATCGGCCGGGCCGTGAACATCGCCGCCCGCCTGTGCGACGTGGCCCAGCCGGGCGAGATGCTGGCCACCGCCCGGGTGGCCGAGGACGCCCCCGACTGGGTGTGCCGGCTCGACACCCGCAGCGTCGAGCTGCGCGGCGTCGGCCAGGTCGACGGTGTCTGCGCCCTCGGCCTCGCCGACGACGTCTCCCTCCCGCCCGTCCCGGCGAACTCGGGGGAGTAGACGCCCAGAACTGGGCGCTCACTCCCCCGAGTTCGCAGAGGTCGTTGCATCCCACGGCTCGGGCCGGCGGACCTCGACCGCGGCGTACTTGTAGCTGGGCTGGCGCGAGTGGGGGTCGAAGCTGGGGAACGTGAGCGTGTTGACCTGCGGGTGGTGCATGGGCAGGAAGACCTGACCGGGCGCCACCGACGGGGTGACCTGCGCCCGGGCCCGGACCGCGCCCCGGGCCGACTCCACGACGACCTGGTCGCCGGGCCCGATCGACCGCGGGGCGGCGTCGTCGGGGTGGATGTCGACCCACAGCCCGTCGGGCGCCAGCGCCCGCAGCGTGGGCGACTTCCCGGTGCGCGTCTCGGTGTGCCACTGGCTGGCCGAGCCCCGGCCGGTCAGGAGCACGAGCGGGTGGCGGGTGCTCGGCTGCTCGAGGGGCGGCACCGGGTCGTCGACGACGAAGCGGGCCCGGCCGTCCGGGGTGAAGAAGCGCCCGTCGGCGAAGAGCCGCCGCTCGACGGCGACGGGCTCGCCGGCCGACGAGGCACTGGTCGCCGGCAGCGGCCACTGGACCGCACCGGTGGCGACGTGCTCGTAGCCGTCGACGCCGGTGATGTCGCAGGGCCGGCCGGCGGAGAGCTCCTGCAGGAGGGCGAAGGTCGCCTCGGGGTCGGTCCAGCGCCGGAAGAGGTCGCCACAGCCCCAGGCCTCGGCCACGGCCTTGAAGATCCAGAAGTCGGCCAGCGCCTGGCCCGGGGCCGACACCACCCGCTGCACGAGGCCGAACCGGCGCTCGCTGTTGATGAACGTCCCGTCCTTCTCGCCCCACCCCGCCGCGGGCAGGACGACGTCGGCCAGCTGCGCCGTCTCGGTGGTGGCGTACATGTCCTGCACCACCAGGAGGTCGAGCCGCCCGAGCAGCTCGCGCAGCTCCGAGTGGTTGATCCAGGAGTGGGCGCTGTTGGTGGCGACGACCCAGAGGCTCTTGATCCGGCCGGTGTGGATGCCCTCGACGATGCGGTCGTAGCTGAGGGACGGGCCGTCGGGGATGCGGGCCACGTCGAGGCCGAGGATCCCGGCGACGTCCTCCCGCTGCTGCGGGTCGGCGAAGTCGCGGCCGCCGAGCAGCGACGTGGTGTTGGAGAACAGCCGTGACCCCATGGCGTTGCACTGGCCGGTGATCGAGTTGGCGCCGGTGCCGGGCCGGCCGATGTTCCCGGTCATCAGGGCCAGGTCGATCAGCGCCTGGGCGGTGCGCACGCCCTGGTGGCTCTGGTTCACGCCCATCGTCCACCAGAACGACACTGCCCTCCCCCGCTCGACCAGGTCGGCCCAGCGCGAGACCTGGGCCTGGGCGACGCCGGTGTCGGCCTCGACCCGCTCGAGCGTGAACGGGGCGACGTGGGCGGCGAAGGCGTCGAAGCCGGACGTGTGGGCGGCGACGAACCGCTCGTCGACGGCTCCGCGCCGGAGCAGCTCGGCGGCCA
>DASVEC010000179.1:0-7727 GCA_036380755.1 Iamia sp.
CCCTCGAGGAGCCGGTGGCCGCCATCTGCGACGCCGTCAAGGTCACGCTGGACAAGACCCCGCCGGAGCTGGCCGCCGACATCATGGAGCAGGGCATCGTCCTGGCCGGTGGTGGCGCCCTCCTCCACGGCTTGTCGCACCGGCTCGAGCACGAGACCGGCATGCCCATCGTCATCGCCGACAACCCCCTCCACTGCGTGGCCATCGGGTCGGGGCAGTCGCTCGAGGAGTTCGAGGCGCTGAAGGGCGTCCTGTTCTCCTCGAACCCGCAGACCTGACCCCGGCGGCGTGCCCCAGTCCCGGCGTTTCGGACGCTCGCGCTTCACGCTGATCCTGCTGGTCCTGGCGTCGCTGACCGTCCTCACCCTCGACTACCGCGACACCGGCCCGGTGCAGGGCATCCGGCGGGTCTTCGGCACGATCTTCTCGCCCTTCGAGGGCATCGGGAACGCCATCGCCGGGCCCTTCGAGGACGCCTGGAAGGGCATCTTCGAGTACGACGACCTGGAGGACGAGAACCGCAGCCTCCAGCGCCAGATCGACGCCATGGCGGGTGATGAGGTGGAGAACGCGGACGCCCAGGAGCGGCTCGCCGAGCTCGAGCGGCTGGAGGGCCTCTCGGCGGGCGACATCGAGACGCTCATCGGCCATGTCACCTCGGGCCCGCTGACCGCCTTCGACTCGACCTTCGAGATCAACCGGGGCTCGGGCGACGGCATCGAGCGGGGCATGGTCGTGAGGACCGAAGCCGGGCTGGTGGGCCGGGTCGAGCGGGTCGAGGGCGGCACCTCGCGCATCCGGGTCATCACCGATCCCGACTACCCGGGCTTCGGCGTCCAGCTGGTCGAGGCGCGTGACGTCGGCACCGCCCACGCCATGGGCCAGGACGGGTTGATCCAGATCGACGAGGGGATCCGGCCCGACACCGCCCAGCGGGGCGACTCCGTCGTCACCAGCGGGCTCGACCGCAGCGCCTATCCGGCCGGCATCCCGGTGGGGGAGGTGGTGTCGCAGCGCCCCAACGACGCGCGGACCGAGCAGATCGTCGTGGTCGACCCCTACGCCGACCTCGACGGGCTGAGCTACGTCGCCGTGCTCCTCTGCACCGACGACTGCTCGTGATCGCCGCCCGCCTGGCCCTCGTCACCCTCGTCACCCTGGTCGTCCAGGTGGTGGTCGTGTCCCCGATCTCCGTCGCCGGCGGGCGGGGCAACGTCGTGCTGCTGCTCGCCATCGCCGCCGCCCTGGAGACCGACGCCGAGCGGGGTGCCATCGCCGGCTTCGCCGCCGGTCTGGCGTTCGACATGCTCCTCGACACGCCGATGGGGCTCTCGTCGCTCACCGGGGCGCTGGTCGGCTGGGCGGTGGGCATGGCCAAGGACTCGGTGCTGCGCGACGCCGCCGTGATCCAGCTCGGTCTGGTCGCGGTGGCCTCGGCGCTGGGCACGTTGCTCTACGCCGGGCTCGCCGTCGTGTTCGGCGTGACGGTCGATCCCGGGGGGCTGCCGGCTATCGTCGCCGTCATCGCCGTGGTGAACGTCGTGTTCAGCAAGCCCATGCGGTGGGCGCTGCGCTGGGCCTTCGGGCCCGAGAGCCGTGCCCGCGACCGCGGCCCCTCCGTCTTCCGCTCGTGACCCCCCGATGACCTCTGCCAACCCCCGCGCCCGTCAGCACGTCCTCGGCATCGTGGCCCTGTCGCTCTTCGCCGCCCTCTTCACCCGTCTCTGGTACCTCCAGGTCCTCACCACCGACGAGGCGATCGCCGCCGTCGACAGCGCCCACATCCGCACCGTGATCACCGAGGCGCCGCGCGGGCGGATCCTCGACCGGGCGGGCAAGGTCCTGGTCGAGAACCGGCCCGCCATCCAGATCCAGGTCGACTACCAGGACTTCCTCGAGCTCGACCCGGCCGAGCAGAACGAGCTGCTCCGCACCCTGGCCCAGGAGATCACCGAGGACGACCTGCTCCGGGCCGCGGGCGAGCGCATCGGCGACGACCCCGGGCCGCGCCCGGAGGAGCTGCCCGAGGACACGACCCCGGAGGACGAGCCCGACGGCGACCAGGGGACCACCGGCCCCGACGAGTCGACGACGACCACCACGACGACCACCGTGCCCGACGAGCCGCTCGACGAGGACGACCAGTCCGCCCTCGACCAGCCCGGGGCCACGACGACCACCACCGAGCCCGACGCCCCCTTCGCCAAGCCGCCGACGTCCGCCGGCGTGGCCACTGGAGCCCAGAACCCCGATGGCTCCGGCGACGCCCCGCCCACGCCGCCCGCGCCCGTCGACGCCGAGGAGCTGCGGAGCCGGATCGAGGACGAGCGGTACAGCAAGCTCAAGCCCGTCCCGGTGGCCACCGGCATCTCCGAGGAGCTCGAGCTCTACCTCACCGAGCACCCCGAGCGCTTCCCGACCGTCACCGTCGAGCGGGTGACCGCCCGCCAGTACCGCTACGGCGCCCTGCTCGCCCACGTGCTCGGCTACATCGGCTCGATCACCGAGGACGAGCTCGACACGTACCAGAACGAATCGAAGCCGTACGAGAACGACGACGACATCGGCAAGGCCGGCATCGAGCAGCTCCTCGAGGGCGAGCTCCGGGGCACACCGGGTCGGGCGGTCTACGAGGTCGACGCCCGGGGCCGGCGCATCCGGGAGCTCACCGAGCGGCGGCGCGAGGCGATCCCCGGCCGCGACGTCTACCTCACCGTCGACATCAACATGCAGTACCTCATGGAGGAGGGCCTGGCGGCCGAGATCGAGCGCCGTCGCGGCAAGGTCGACGACGGCTGCTTCCTCGAGGGAGGGTGCAACCCGCTCGGGGCGGCGTCGGTGGCCATCGACCCCCGCAACGGCCAGGTGCTGGCCATGGCGTCGTACCCGACCTACGACCCCAACCTCTTCGTCGGCGGCATCTCCACCGCCGACTACGAGGCCATCTCGGCCGAGGAGCGCGGCGACCAGCACAACTTCCCCCTGCTCAACCGGGCCATCGGCGGCCAGTACGCGCCGGGCTCCACCTTCAAGCTCTTCAGCGCCTACGCCGGTCTGGCCAACGGGCTGATCACGCCGCAGTACGTCTACAACGACACTGGCGTCTACCTGTACAGCGAGAACTGCAACACCGACGTCGAGAACAACTGCTCGGCCCAGAACGCCGGGGGGTCGGGCAACGGCGCCGTCGATCTCCAGGCCGCCCTCACCCGCTCGTCGGACACGTACTTCTACAAGCTGGGCCACGACTCGTGGCGGGCCGAGGGCCGCATCGGCGAGGACGCCATGCAGCGGTCGATGGAGGCCTGGGGCCTGGGCTCGAAGCCGGGCATCGACCTGCCGGGTGAGGCGCCGGGGCGCATCCCCACCCCCGAGTGGCTGAGGAGCTTCTCGCTCGAGATCAACGGCGACACGGAGCTCGGCCGAGAGGCGGGGACGTGGAGGGCTGGCGACAGCGGCAACACCATGGTCGGCCAGGGGAGCGTCCTCGTGTCGCCCCTCCAGCTGGCCCAGGGCTACGCCACCCTCGCCAACGGGGGCACGATCTGGAAGCCGCAGCTCGTGCTCCAGGTCAACGACTACGCCGTCGACTCGAACGTCGAGGTCACCGAGCGCGAGGAGATGGGCCGCGTCGACCTCCCGCCCGAGTGGCGGGACCCGATGATCGCCGGCTTCGACGGCGTCACCAAGGATGGCGGGGGCACGGCCACCAGGGCCTTCACCGGCTTCGACCAGTCGCAGTGCCCGGTGGCCGGCAAGACGGGAACGGCCCAGGTCGACGACAAGAACGACACCTCGCTGTTCGCCGCCTTCGCCCCCACGCCGACCGAGGGCCGCGAGTCGGTCATCGCCATGGCCACCGTCTTCCAGGAGGCCGGCTTCGGCGCCCAGGCCGCGGTGCCCCTGACCCGCCGGGTGCTCGAGCCCTTCGCCTCCGTCGGCTGCGACATCGATCGCTTCGGGGCCCCCGACAGCCTCTTCACCGCTCCCGTCGGCGGCTACTTCGACGTGAACGATGCGCAGGCCGACTTCGTCCCCCAGGGCACCGAGTCCGCCGCCTGATGGCCACCGTCCCCGTCCCCCGGCGGCGCCCGATCGCGTCGATGCGTCACGACCCGTCGGCCATCTGGCACCACGTCGACGCCACCCTCGTGGTCTGCCTGCTCGGCGTGGCCAGCCTCGGTGTGCTGATGGTCTACAGCGCCACCCGCTACGTCGGTCCCGGCGACCCGCTGGACAGCTCCTACCTCGCCCGCCAGGCGCTGTTCGTCGTCCTCGGGGTGCTGATCGCCGCCGTGGTGTCGGTCGTCGACTACCACAAGATCCTCGACCAGGCCCCGCTGATCTACGGGTCCACGGTCTTCCTGTTGATCGCCGTGCGCCTGGTGGGCTCGCGCCAGTCGGGCACCCAGGGCTGGTTCGACCTCGGGCCGTTCCGGCTCCAGCCGTCGGAGTTCGCCAAGCTGGCGCTGGTGCTGGGTTTCACCTACCTCGCCACCCAGTTCCACGGCGACTTCGACCTGCGCCGCATCGGGGCCCTCCTCGGTCTCGCCGGGCTGCCCATCGTGCTGGTGCTCCTCCAGCCCGACCTGGGCACGGCCCTGGTGTCGGTGGCGGTGACGTTCTGCCTGCTGGTGGCGGCGGGGGTGAAGGGCCGCTACCTCATCCTGCTCGGGGTCGCCGCCATCACCCTGGCCACCCTGGTGCTCACCAGCGGGATGCTCGACGAGTACCAGAAGGACCGGTTGACCGTCTTCGTCAACCAGGAGGACGAGCGCACCCTCGAGGACACCCGGGGCAACGCCTACAACCTCGACCAGTCGAAGCTGGCCATCGGGTCGGGTGGGGTCCGGGGCACCGGGCTGTTCAACGGCCCCCAGACGCAGAGCAACCGGGTGCCCGAGCAGCACACCGACTTCATCTTCTCGGTGGTGGGGGAGGAGCTGGGCCTGATCGGCGCCGGCGCCCTGCTGGCCGCCTACTCGGTGATCGTGTGGCGGGTGTGGCGCACCGCCCAGCTGGCCCGGGACGACGCCGGCACCATGATCTGCCTCGGCGTCCTGGCCCTGTTCGTGTTCCAGATCTTCCAGAACGTCGGCATGACGATGGGCATCATGCCGATCACCGGCATCCCCCTGCCGTTCCTGAGCTACGGCGGCTCCTCGACGATCATGGCCTTCATCGCCATGGGCCTCGTCCTCAACATCCACATGCGCCGCTTCCGCTGACGCCCCCCACTCGCGAGGTTTGAGCGTTTCGCCCTGCGGTGCAGGGAGAATCGCTCAAACCTCGCGAGGATGATTGAGGTCGCCACCGGGTTGGGATGCTCGGCCGCATGGACCGCTGGGCCGAGCTGATGGACAGGGTCGAGCGCGCCCATGGCGTGGTCACCACCCAGGACCTGATCGCCGCCGGCCTCTCGAGGGGCCAGGTCGAGACCCTCGTCCACGATCGCCGTCTCACCTCGCTCGGCGTCGGCACGTGGAGGGTGCGCGGCGCCCCCGACACCCGGGAGGCCCGGGTCCTCGGGGCCATCCTCGGACTCGAGGGCGATGTGTGGGCCTCCCATCGCACGGCGGCGTGGCTGCACGGCATCCGGGTGCACGGTCCCGCCGGCCTGATCGAGGTCACCCGGCCCTATGGCGCGAGTGCCAACCGTGGTGCGGTGCACATCCACCGGTCGACCCTCGTCCCCTCGCACCACGTCACGACGGTGCGGGAGATTCCCGTCACCACCGTGCCGCGGACGGTGTTCGACCTCGCCCGTCGGACGGGCGCCAAGGTCCTCGACCGGGCGATCGAGGAGGCGCTCCGAGGGGACCTGTGCACCATCGGGAGCCTCCATCGGGTCTTGGCCGAGCTCGGCGGTCAGGGGCGGCCGGGGACGCGCAAGATGCGGGCCGCCTTGGCCACCCGGGACGCCGACTACGTGCCGACGTCGAGCGAGCTGACGGCGGTCGGGCGTGCGGTCTTCGGGTGCATCCCCGGGATCGAGTGGGAGGTGCCGCTCTTCGATGCGCAGGGCTACATCCGGCGCGTCGATGCCTTCGTGCGGTGGGCCCGCCTGGTCATCGAGTTCGACGGTGCTCGCTTCCACGACCAGCCGTCGGACATCGCCGCCGACACCGGCCAGGACAATCGACTCATCGCCATCGGGATCATCGTCGAGCGCTGCCGGTGGGTCGACCTGACCCGCCGGCCCGAGGTCCTGCTGGCCAAGATCATGCGGCTCATCGAGGGCGGCGCGGCCTGATCACGCGAGGTTTGAGCGTTTCACCCTGCACCACAGGGCGAAACGCTCAAAGCTTGCGGGGGTGGGGTCAGGGGGCGGTGCATCGCGGGGTGAACAGGGGTCGTCGGTAGACTCGACCGATCATGGCGTCAGTCTGGCCCGCCCTCGAGGCGATCCTCCCCCGGGTGGCCAAGCCGGCGCGCTACATCGGCGGTGAGGACGGGGCCCAGGAGCCTGCGCACCTCCCGGGCCAGGTGGCGTGGCTGCTGGCCTACCCCGACACCTACGAGATCGGGCTGCCCAACCAGGGGCTCCAGATCCTGTACGAGATCCTGAACGAGCGGGACGACGCCGCCGCCGAGCGCACCTACGCCCCGTGGGTCGACCTCGAGGAGCTGCTGCGGGCCGAGGGGATCCCGCTCTTCTCGGTCGACACCCACCGCCCGGCGAGCGACTTCGACATCCTGGCGTTCAACCTGAGCGCCGAGCTGACCTACACCAACGTCCTGGCCATGGTCGACCTGGCCGGCTGCCCGGTCCGCAGCGCCGAGCGCACGCCCCACGACCTGTTCATCGGGGCCGGTGGCCACTGCACCTACAACCCCGAGCCCATCGCCGCCTTCCTCGATTTCGTGGTCCTGGGCGACGGCGAGGAGGCGGTCGGCGAGATCACCGCCGCCCTCCAGCCGTGGAAGGCGGCCCGCGACGCGGGCGAGCCGGTCACCCGGGCCGAGGCGCACGAGCGACTGGCCGGCGTCACCGGCGTCTACGTGCCGAGCCTGTACGAGGCCACCCACGACCCCGACACCGGCATCCTCCAGGCCACCCGCCCGATCCACCCGGCCGCCCCCGACGAGGTCGAGAAGCGCACCATCGCCGACCTGGGCGCGTGGCCGTACCCGAAGACGCAGCTGGTGCCGCTCACCGAGGTCGTCCACGACCGCCTGAACGTCGAGGTCTTCCGGGGCTGCACCCGGGGCTGCCGCTTCTGCCAGGCCGGGATGATCACCCGACCGGTCCGCGAGCGCCCGGCCGACCAGGTCCGCACCATGGTGAGCGAGGGCCTGCGCCGCACCGGCTACGACGAGGTCGCCCTCACCAGCCTGAGCACGGCCGACTTCAGCGGCATCGAGGGCGTCGTGTCCGGCATCGTCAACGGCGAGGGCGCCGACGGGCAGATGGGCTGCGCGCCCACCGACATCAGCGTCTCGCTCCCGAGCCTCCGCGTCGATGCCTTCACCGTCGGCATCGCGGCCGAGATCCAGAAGGCCCGTCGCACCGGCCTGACCTTCGCCCCCGAGGGCGGCACGTGGCGCATGCGCCAGGTCATCAACAAGCTCATCAGCGAGGACGACCTCTACGGCGCCGTCGAGTCGGCCTACTCGCAGGGCTGGCGGCGCATGAAGCTGTACTTCCTGATCGGTCTCCCGACCGAGACCGACGAGGACACCCTCGGCATCGCCACGCTCGCCCGCAACGTCGTCGCCATCGGGAA
>DASVEC010000180.1:0-2859 GCA_036380755.1 Iamia sp.
AGCTGTGCGTACTGCGCACCGAAGTCGACGACGAGAACGGTGTCGAAATCAGGGCTCATGGCCGGGGGTAGTTGGGTGCTTCCTTCGTGATCACCACGTCGTGCGGGTGGCTCTCACGGAGGCTGGCCGGGGAGATGCGGATGAACCGGCCCTCGCGCTGCAGCGTCTCGATGTCCGGGGTGCCGCAGTAGCCCATCGCCTGGCGGAGGCCGCCCACGAGCTGGTGCAGCACGTTGGCGAGCGGGCCCTGGTAGGGCACCCGACCCTCGATGCCCTCGGGCACGACCTTCCCGCTCTCGACGCTGCCCTGGAAGTAGCGGTCCTTGCTGAAGCTGCGGCCCTGCATGGCGCCCATCGAGCCCATGCCCCGGTACTCCTTGAAGCGCTCGCCCTGGGCCACCACGATGTCGCCGGGCGACTCGTCGACCCCCGCCAGCGCGTTGCCCAGCATCACGACGTCGGCACCGGCGGCGATGGCCTTGGCCACGTCGCCCGACGACTGGACGCCGCCGTCGGCGATCACGGTGGCCCCCCGGCGGGCGGCGGCCACGGCGCAGTCGTAGATGGCGGTGATCTGGGGGACGCCGACCCCGGCGACCACGCGGGTGGTGCAGATCGAGCCGGGGCCGATGCCGGCCTTGACCGCGTCGGCACCGGCGTCGAGGAGGGCCTCGGTGGCGGCCCCGGTGGCGACGTTGCCGGCGATGACGTCGACCCGGTCGCCGTGGCGGTCCTTGATCAGCTTCACGATGTCGAGCACGCCCAGCGAGTGACCGTGGGCGGTGTCGACCACGAGGATGTCGACCCCGGCCTGCACCAGCTCGGCGGCCCGCTCCAGGGCGTCGCCACCGGTGCCGACGGCGGCGCCGCAGCGGAGCCGGCCTCTGTCGTCGTGGGTCGAGTGGGGGTACTGCGACCGCTTCTTGATGTCCTTGACCGTGATCAGCCCGCGCAGGTAGCCGTCGTCGTCCACCACCGGCAGCTTCTCGATGCGGTTCTGCCAGAGGAGGTCCTTGGCCATCTCGAGGGTGGTGCCCGGGGGCGCCGTGATCAGCGGCATCCGCCGCATGACCTCGGAGATGGGCTGGGTGGTGTCACCCACCATGGTGTCCTCGGCGAAGCGGAGGTCGCGGTTGGTGAGCAGGCCGACCAGCTTCCCGTCGGGGTCGGTGATGGGCACGCCCGAGATCCGGTAGTGGGCCATCAGGTCGAGGGCGGCGGAGACGGGGGCGTCGGGACCGAGCGTGACGGGGTCGACGATCATCCCCGACTGCGAGCGCTTGACCTTGTCGACCTCGGCCACCTGGTCGGGGATCGACAGGTTGCGGTGGATCACGCCCAGGCCGCCGAGACGGGCGAGGGCGATGGCGAGCCGGGCCTCGGTGACGGTGTCCATGGCCGCCGACACGATCGGGATGGCCAGCTCGACGCGGGGCGTGAGCCGGGTGCGGGTCGACACGTCGGAGGGCAGGACGGCCGAGGCGTCGGGCACGAGGAGGACGTCGTCGAACGTCAGACCCTCCTTGGCGAACTTCTCGGGGTGCCCATCTCCGAAGGTGGCGGGCCGCCCGCCGAGCGGGCCCCCCTCGTCGGTGTGGCCGTCGCTCGCTCCCATCGTTCGATCCTACTGACCCCGGTCCACCACCGGGAACCTCCGAGAGGTGTGTTTGCCGTCCGTCGGCCTCGGGCACGACCGGTCTGCCCCGGATCGCCGGCCTCCGGGTGCGGTGGACGGCCGGTCGATCCTGTTGTTCGATGGGGAGGTGCCGTCCGTGCCCACAGTCGTGACCGACGCCCTCCTCGAGCACCGCCGTCTGCTTGGTATGGACAAGCTCGACGAGCGGTGGGCCGGAGTGTGGCACTTCGTGAACGCGCCGAAGAACTGGCACGCCGACCTCCAGGTCGAGCTCGTCATCGTCCTGGCGCTCCGGGCCAAGGCCCTGGGTCTGCGCGCCACCTTCGAGAACGGGCTGTTCGGAGCCGACGACGACTGGCGGATCCCTGACCTTCTCGTCGCTCGACCCGGCGACGACTACGGCGACGCCGGCAGGGCCCGGGCCGAGCTCGTCGTCGAGATCCGGTCGCCGGGGGACGACTCGTACGAGAAGCTGCCGTTCTACGCCGAGCGGGTGCAGGAGGTGCTGATCCTCCACCGGGATCGGACGCCGGAGCTCTACCGGGGGATGGATCGCGTCACGCCGGAGGAGGACGGGTCGGTGCGCTCCGAGGCGCTCGACGTGACCTTCACACCGGTCGAGGGGCCGAAGCTCCGCATCACGTGGGACGGCGGCACCGCGGAGGTCTGAGCGCGGCCCCTAGGTTCCGGCCGATGAGCGACATGCCGTGGACGGATCCGGCGGAAGAGCTGCGGGCCGACGGGCCGGCGGTCGTGGAGTGGGCCGCCCGCTACCTCGACGGCGTGCCCGACCTCCCGGTCCTGAGCCCCGTCGAGCCCGGGTGGGTCCGGGCCCAGCTGCCCGAGCACCCGCCGGAGACGGCGGAGGGGTGGGACGCGATCCTGGCCGACCTCGACCGGGTCGTCGTCCCGGGCACGGCCCACTGGCAGTCGCCGGGCTGGTACGCCTACTTCCAGGGCAACTCGTCGGCGCCGGCCGTGCTGGCCGAGGCCCTCATCGCCACGCTCGGCACGCAGGGGATGCTGTGGCACACGGGCCCGGCCTGCACCGAGGTCGAGACGCACGTCCTCGACTGGCTGGCGGAGCTGCTCGACCTGCCGGCCGCCTTCCGCTCCGACGGCCCCGGCGGCGGCGTGATCCAGGACTCGGCGTCGTCGTCGACCCTCGTCGCCGTGCTCGCCGCCCGCGACCGGGCCCGCGGCGCCGGGGCCCGGCTCGACGA
>DASVEC010000181.1:0-2028 GCA_036380755.1 Iamia sp.
GCGGTGGACGTCCTCGGGCGGTCGGCCGATCACGGCGCTGCCGTTGCGGACGACGATCGGGCGCTCGAGCAGGATCGGGTTGTCGACGATGGCGTCGATCAGCTCGTCGGCGGTGGCGTCGGCCAGCCCCAGCTGCTTGTAGGCGTCCTCACCGGTGCGGACGATGGCCCGGGGGTCGTCGAGGCCGAGGGCGGCCAGCAGGGCGATCAGCTCGGCCCGCGTCGGCGGCTCCTTGAGGTACTCGCGGACGTCGGCCTCGACGCCCATCTCCTCGAGGAGGGCCTTGGCCTGACGGGACTTGGAGCAGCGGGCGTTGTGCCAGATGGTGGTGGACACCTCCGAGGCACTCACCCGTAGTCCACGGCGCTGATGGCCTTGAGCTTCTGGTTGTGGTGGCGGGCGTCGACCTTGCGCACCGTCCCCGACTTGGACCGCATCACCAGCGACTGCGTGGTGGCCCCCACGGCGGTGTAGTGGACGCCCTTGAGCACGTCGCCGTCGGTGATGCCCGTGGCGGCGAAGAAGCAGTTGTCCCCCTGCACCAGGTCGTCGGTCATCAGCACCCGGTCGAGGTCGTAGCCGGCGTCGATGGCAGCCTGGCGCTCGGCGTCGTCGCGGGGCCACAGACGGCCCTGGATCTCACCGCCCATGCACTTCATGGCGGCAGCGGCCAGGACGCCCTCGGGGGTGCCGCCGATGCCGAAGAGGATGTCGGCGCCGGCGTCGGGCCAGGCGGTGGACACCACGCCGATCACGTCGCCGTCCTGGATCAGGCGGATGCGGGCGCCCGCCTCGCGGATGTCGCGGATGAGGTCGGCGTGGCGGGGCCGGTCGAGCACCACGGCGGTGACGTCCCGGACCGACTCGCCCTTGGCCTTGGCCACGGCGGCCAGGTTGTCGGCGACGGGGGCGGTGACGTCGACCAGCCCGGCGGCCTCGGGGCCCACGGCCAGCTTCTCCATGTAGACGCACGGGCCCGGGTCGAACATGGTGCCCCGCTCGGAGACGGCGATGACGGAGATGGCGCCGCCCCGGCCCAGGGCCGTGAGCGTCGTGCCCTCGACCGGGTCCACGGCGATGTCGGTCTCCGGTGGGTTGCCGTCACCGATCCGCTCGCCGTTGTAGAGCATCGGCGCCTCGTCCTTCTCGCCCTCGCCGATGACGACGATGCCGTCCATGGCGACGGTGTCGAGGACGATCCGCATGGCGTCGACGGCGGCTCCGTCGGCCCCCTCCTTGTCGCCCCGGCCCATCCACCGGGATGCGGCCATGGCCGCCGCCTCGGTGACCCTGACGAGCTCCATGGCCAGGTTGCGGTCGGGGACCTGTGGGTCGGGCGCCATGCTTCGGACAGTAGTGGAGGGGGTGCCGAGCGCCGCAGGCCGCTCGGGCGCCGGGGCGGCACCGGCTGACGGCCCGGGCGGGGGTGCCGACCCCGGAACTCGGGGTGTCCGTGCCCAGGGCGGCGGGTATCCCACCGAGCGCATGCGCACTTCCCCCCTGGGCATGCGACGCCCTCGTCGGCGCGCGCCCCTCGTCCTCCTGACCGCCCTCGTCCTCGTGGCCGCCCTCGGGGCCGCCTGCTCCGACGACGGCGACGGCGACGACGACACCAGCCCCACCACCACCTCGCCCACCACCGAGGCGGACGGGGGCGACGGCGACGAGGGCACCACCACCGAGGCGCCCGACGAGACCACCACCCCGGAGACGACCGCCACCACCGAGCCCGGCGCCGTCCCCGGCGACGACGCCGACGTCCTCACCCCCGAGCAGGCCCAGGCCCAGCTCGAGGCGCTCGTGGCCGAGTACCGCCAGGCGGTCGCCGAGGCGGCCACGGCCCAGGCCCTCGACGAGGGCACCCTGGCCGGGTTCTCCGAGGCCTTCACCGGGAGGAAGGCCCAGGCCGAGCTCCAGGCCCTCCAGGAGGCCGGTGTCGAGATCCTCAACCCGACCCCGCCCGAGACCACGGTCGCCGACGTCGAGATCAGCGACGGGACCCCCGGCTGCGCGGCCGGGACGGCGACC
>DASVEC010000182.1:0-6390 GCA_036380755.1 Iamia sp.
AACGGGCCGTCGACGGCGCCCTGGGCCATCACCGCCCACTGACCGGCCAGCGGGGCGAGCAGCGGACGGAGCTCGGCGGCCAGCGCCGCGGCCAGCTCCGTGTCGGCCGTCGCCCCGGCGACCTCGGCCTGCAGGCGCACCCACAGCGGTGTGAACCAGCGGCCGGGCTCGGCCTCGGTGCCCCGCAGGTCGGCCACGGTGCGCGCCGCCCGCTCGACGTCGCCCCGTTCGACGGCGGTGAGCGCTCGCAGCACCTCGGGGTGCGGGTGGACCTCGACGATCCGGTCGAGCAGGGCGTCGACGGCGTCGTCGCGCCCCTGCTGCTGCTCGATGCCCCAGCGCACCTGGTCGCGGAGGCTGGTCACGTCGTCGCTGGCCTGGCCGGCGCGGTTGTCGTTGGCCATGGCCTCGTCGAGCCGGGCCCGGGCGTCGTCGAAGCGGCCCTCGAGCAGGCCGACGACGGCGTCGATCCAGCGGGCCAGCGATCGGGACCAGGCCGAGTCGAGCTGGCGGGCCCGGGCCTGGAAGGCGGCGTGCTCGTCGGGGACCCGCGGGTCGCCGGCCTCGATGAGGTCGAGCAGTCGGAACGAGAGACCCTCGACCTCGTAGCCGGCGGTGCCGTTGCGGCGGGCGACGACGACCATCTCCTCGGTGAGCGGCAGCCGCTCGTCCACGAGGCCCGGGGTCCACAGGGCGTCGTGGCGGGCGACGAGGGCATCCCACAGGGCCTGGTCGTCGCCCGACGACCGGCACATCTCCAAGGCGATGGCGGTCAGCTCCTGCTCGCGCTCCCACGCCGTGGTCGCGGCCGAGGGCCGGCCCCCCTCGACCACCAACCGGCGGTGGGCCTCGTCGACCATCTCGGCCGCGGTGACCATGGCCTCCTCGCTCGCCACCAGCCAGACCGCGGCCCGGAGGCTGAGGGCGGCCCGCGTGAGCAGGCTCGGGTCGTCGAGGGCGAGGGCCAGGCGGGCGGCCGCCTCGAAGGCCTCGCGGCAGGCGTCCATGGCGCCGGTGCGCATCAGCGTCCACCCCAGCTCGACCTGGGCGAACGCCTGCTCGCGGGGCCGGTCGTCGGGGATGGCGGCGAGGGCGCGGTGCAGGTGGACGAGGGCCTCGTCGGTGGCCATCCGGGCCACGGCCCGCCGCGCCGCCGCCTGCAGCAGGGCGACGCGCCGATCGAGGTCGACCTCGGCCCCGGCGTGGTGGGCGTGGTGAGCCAGGTCGCCGGCGCCGACCAGGCCGGTGCCGTCGAGACGATCGACGAGGGTGGCGTGCCGGTGGCGGGCGTCGGCCTCCTCGAGACCGGCGGCCAAGGTCTCACGCACGAGGTCGTGGACGAAGGCGACGCCGGTGTCGGTCGGGTCGAGCAGCCCGGCGCCGACGGCCTCGCCCACCACCGCGTCGACCCTCGCCTCGTCGACGCCGAGGGCGGCGGCGAGCACGGGACCGGTCACGGCGTGGCCCAGCAGGGCGGTGGTGGCCAGCGCGTCGCGGGTCTCGGGGGCGAGCAGGGCGAGGCGGTGCTCGACGACGTCGCGCACCCCCGGCGGCACCACGTCGACGGCGCCGCGGCTCAGCCACAGCCGGGCGGTCTGCTCGACGAAGAAGGGGTTGCCGCCGGTGCGCCGGTGGAGGTCGTCGACCACCTCGTCCGGAGCGGTGCGCCCGGTGGTGCGCTGGACGAGCGCGCCGACCTGGGCCCGGTCGAGCCCGGTGAGGGCGATGGTGGTCGCCTTGGTGACGAGGGCGGCCATCCACGGCTCGAGCGGATGGTCACCGGTCTCGACCTCGACGTCGCGATAGGTGCCGACCAGCAGCAGCCGCTCGTACCAGCTGTGGCGGGCCACGAACTCGAGCAGGCGGACGCTCGCCTCGTCGGCCCAGTGGAGATCCTCGACCACGACGACGAGGGGCTGCTCGCGGGCCAGGGCGACGAGCAGGGTCGTGACGGCGTCGTGCAGCCCGAACTCGCCGGCGGAGCTGCCGCCGAGCCCGGCGCCGTCCCCGCCGACCAGGACGTCGAGCTCGCCCCCGGCCTCGGCCCGGGCGGCGGCCCAGGCGTCGGCCGGGGCGAGGCGGCCGAGGGCCCGGACGATCTGGACCCACGGCCAGTGGCCGGGCGCACCCTCGCGGTCCCAGCAGGTGCCCACCGCCACCAGCGCACCCCCGCTCCGGGCGGCGTCGACCGCCCCGGCGACCAGCGAGGACTTGCCGATCCCGGCCTCGCCGGCGACGAGCGCCAGCCCGCCGTGGCTGGTGAGCGTGCGAGCCACCTCGGCATCGAGCACCGCCGCGGGCTGGTCCCGCCCCACGAGGCTCGACATGGGGCCGATCCTACGAAACGGCGACCCTGGTCCCCGCAGGACGTGGACCAGGGTCGCAAGAAGGGGAGGTCAGCGGCTGGGCCTGGCGGGTGCCAGATCGGATCTGGCGCCTCTGGGGCATGAGCATCACGACCACCCCCACGGCGGCCGCCGAGACGGCGTCCCACCTCCCTCCCCCCGCCATCGAGGCGCGTGGCCTGGTCAAGCGCTTCGGCGACAAGGTCGCCGTCGACGGACTGGACCTCGTCGTCCCCGCCGGGGGCGTCTACGGCGTCCTCGGCCCCAACGGCGCCGGCAAGACCACGACACTGCGGATGCTGGCCACGCTGTCGATCCCCGACGGTGGCGAGGCTCGGCTCATGGGCGACGACATCGTCCACGACGCCGACGCCGTCCGCAGCCGGGTGAGCCTCACCGGCCAGTTCGCCAGCCTCGACGAGGACCTCACCGGCTTCGAGAACATGGTCCTGCTGGGCCTGCTGCTCGGGCTCAAGCGCCGGGCGGCCCGGGTCCGGGCCGAGGAGCTGATCTCCGCCTTCGGTCTCACCGAGGCGGCCGACAAGCAGGTCAAGCACTACTCCGGCGGCA
The DNA here is from genome assembly GCA_036380755.1 of Iamia sp. Lineage (GTDB taxonomy): Bacteria > Actinomycetota > Acidimicrobiia > Acidimicrobiales > Iamiaceae > Iamia. The sequence continues at coordinate 2,916 of DASVEC010000182.1, forward strand.
TGCGCCGGCGCCTCGACATCGCCGCCAGCCTCGTCGTCACCCCCGACATCCTCTTCCTGGACGAGCCCACGACGGGCCTCGACCCCCGCAGCCGCAACCAGGTGTGGGACATCATCCGGGCCCTCGTGGCCGGTGGGACCACCGTCCTGCTCACCACGCAGTACCTCGACGAGGCCGACCAGCTGGCCGATCGCATCGCCGTGATCGACCGGGGCAAGGTCATCGCCGAGGGCACGCCCGGCCAGCTCAAGGCCAGCGTCGGCGGCGGCAGCCTCCACGTCCGGGTCGCCGACCCCGAGCAGCGCTTCGCCGCTGTCCGGGTCCTGACCGAGGCGCTCGGCGTCGAGGTCACGGTCGAGGCCGATCCGGCCGCCGTCTCGGCCCGCCTCGAGGACCCCGAGAAGGTCGCCGAGGGCCTGATCGAGCTGTCCCGGGCCGGCATCGCCGTCACCGAGATGAGCCTGGGCCAGCCCAGCCTCGACGAGGTCTTCCTCGCCCTGACCGACCACCCCGCAACCGACCAGTCCGACGACGACGAGAAGGCAGCCTGATCATGAGCACGCAGACGATCGACACCCCCACCGACCACCGCGTCAGCGAGGCCTCCGTCCTCGCCGTGCTCGCCACCGGCGAGCGCCCCGTCCGCCCCGGCCCCCTGTCGGCCAGCCTCACCCACGGGTGGCGGGCCGTCCTCAAGATCAAGCACGTCCCCGAGCAGCTCTTCGACGTGACCATGTTCCCGGTGATGATGCTGCTGCTGTTCACCTACCTGTTCGGTGGGGCGCTGGGCGGCTCGGTCTCCGACTACGTGCAGACGTTCGTGCCCGGGATCCTCGTGTCCACCGTGATCATGATCACGATGTACACCGGCGTCGGGCTCAACAACGACATGGCCAAGGGCGTGTCCGACCGCTTCCGCTCGCTGCCCTCGTGGCGTCCGGCGGCGGTGGTCGGGGCGCTGCTGGGCGATGCCATCCGCTACGCCATCGCCTCCACCGTCATCTTGGTGCTGGGCATCATCTTGGGCTTCCGGCCCGACGGCGGGGTGCTCGGCGTGCTGGCCGGCGTCGCCGTCCTGCTGGTCTTCGCCTTCTCGCTCTCGTGGGTCTGGACCTTCCTGGGCATGAAGCTCGAGACCGAGAAGGCCGTCATGGGCGTCTCGATGATGTTCCTGTTCCCGCTGACCTTCGCCAGCAACATCTACGTCGACCCATCGACGATGCCGGGCTGGCTGCAGGGTGTCGTGAAGGTCAACCCCGTCACCCTCGTGGTCGACGCCGTGCGGGGCCTGATGGCCGGCTCGGTCCAGATGGCCGACCTCGGCTGGGTGGCCCTCGCCGCCGCCGTCTTCGTCGCCGTCTTCGGCCCCCTCACCATGCGCACCTACGGCCGCCAGGGCTGATCGCCACGGGCCAGGACAGCGTCGTCCCGCCCCACCCGATCAGCCCCCGATGCGACACCGCCCCCGGCAACGGCGCCGGGGGCGGTGTCGCGTCCGAGCTCAGGCCCGGGCGGGTGGCGAAGCCGGGGCCCGGGGTCAGGAAGACGATGTGGCTGCGCTGGCGCACGACGACCCGGTGCCAGACGCCGCGGGGCACGACCACGGCGTGACCGGGGGTGACGTCGACGGTCTCGGCCCCGGCGTCGGTCTCCATGACCACGGTGACCGCCCCGGAGACGAGGACCAGCACCTCGTCGCCGTCGTCGTGGCGCTCGCCGCCGTGCGGGGCGCTGCTGTCGGTGATCCACGTCCCGACGGTGATGCCGGCGATGCGGGGCGGCGGTCCCGGCCCCTCGAGGGCCCGGGCGGTGCCGTCCCAGCCGATGCCGACGAAGTCGGCGCCCAGGTCGATCGGCGCCGGGATCCCGTCCACGCCGGGGAGCGTAGTCCTGTTCGCGACACACTGTCATCGGCATGCCTAACAACTCGTCAGTCCGGCAGGTGCGGGAACTCCAGGTCGCGGGCGCCCAGGAGGACGGTCCGGGTCACCGCCGCCTTCCCGAACTGGTCGCGCACCTTGTCCATGGCCGTGTCGAGGGCCGAGGTGTCGGCCCGGCCGAAGGGCAGCGGGAGCTGGACGGGCGGGCTGTCGGCCAGGTTGCCGATGGCCACGCCGACGAGCGTGATGCCCTTCTCGTCGATGAGCGGCTGGGCCTTCACCAGCAGCGCCCGGGCCGTGGCCAGCAGGTCCTCGGTGCGATCGGTGGCCTGCGGCAACGACCGGGACCGGGTGGCGCGGGTGTAGTCGCCGAAGCGCAGGCGGAGGGTGACCGTGCGGCCCACCCGGTCGGCCGCCCGCATCCGCCGGGCGACCCGATCGACCAGGCCGACGAGGCGGCTGTCGAGGTCGGCGGGGGTCTGGGGCCGGCGACCGAAGGCGCTCTGGGAGCCGATGGACCGCCGTCGCCTCCCCCGCTCGACCGGCCGGGGGTCGCGCCCGTGGGCCAGGGCGTGGAGGTGGCGCCCCGTGGCCCCACCGACGATGGCGACCAGCCCGGGCTCGCCCACGCCGGCGACGTCGCGCACGGTGTGGATGCCCCGCTCGGCCAGCTTGGCCGCGGTGATGGGCCCGACGCCCCACAGCCGGCCGACGGGGAGGGGGTGGAGGAACTCGCGCTCGCGGTCCGGGTCGACCACCAGCAGGCCGTCGGGCTTGGCCACCCCGCTGGCCACCTTGGCGAGGAACTTGGTGCGGGCCACGCCGACGGTGATGTTCAGGCCGACCCGGTCACGGACCTCGGCCCGCAGGCGGGCCGCGATCTCCGGCGGTGGACCGGCGATGCGGCCCAGCCCGCCGACGTCGAGGAAGGCCTCGTCGATCGACAGCCCCTCGACCAGCGGCGTGGTGTCGTCGAACACGGCGAACACGGCCTTGCTGGCCTCGGTGTAGGCCCGGAAGTGGGGCTCGACCACCACCGCGTCGGGGCACAGCCGCAGGGCCTGGCGCCCGCCCATGGCCGTCTTGACCCCGCGGGCCTTGGCCTCGTAGCTGGCGGCCAGGACGACGCCTCCGCCGACGATGACCGGTCGCCCCCGCAGGGCGGGCTGGTCGCGCTGCTCCACCGACGCGTAGAAGGCGTCGAGGTCGGCATGGAGGATCGACGCCGTTCGCCCGGCCACGAACACACGTTCGCACACCCGGGCCCGGATGTCACCCCCCGGTACGGTCCGGTCCGTGGCCGAGCGGCAGGTGGTGGTCCGCCCGGCGACGGCCCGTGACTGGTGGTGGCTCACCCGGGCCGGGTTGGCCCCGGAGCTGGTGGGGCGGCAGTACCACTGGGCCGAGACACCGCTCCAGGTGCTGATCGCCCCGGCCCGGGGCACCCCGCTGCGGCCCGGACCCCGGTCGATCATCGAGGTCGACGGTCGCCGGGCCGGCTACATCGGGCGCAACCCGCTCTCGGGCAACCTCGAGTACCTCCTCGCCCGCTGGGCCCGGGGCGGGGGTGTCGGGACGCGCGCCATCACCGCCTT
>DASVEC010000183.1:0-28489 GCA_036380755.1 Iamia sp.
GATCCTCTGCGTGGGGGACGACTTCGCCCGGACCGACATCGCGGTCGTGCCGCTCGGCTAGCGCGCCACCGGGACGGACAGAACGGTTCGGGTAGCGTTCGGGGCGACGATCGGGAGGGTCGATGGCGACGACAGCGGCGCGGTGCCCGGTGGAGACGTTCGAGCACGGCCGGCTGCCGATGGTCTGCGCCGTGTCGGGCGAACCGGCCGACGGGACCTACACCGAGACCTTCCGCTCGCCGGTCGGCGGCCAGTACTGGCTGCTCCTCCTCGGGATCGTGCCCTTCCTCGTCGTCCGGTACGTCACCCGTGAGGAGGCGAAGGGCAAGGTCCCGGTGGTGCGGGAGGCCTTCGTCAGCCTCGAGCGGCAGGCCCGCGAGCGGCGCTGGCGGGCGACCGGGCTCATCGGCGGCGGCATCGTGATCGGTCTCGCCTCCGGGCCGATCGGAGCCGGGGTCAGCGGAGCCCTGGGGTTGGCGATCGCCCTCGTCGGCCTCGGCCTCTTCCTCGCCGGCGTGGTGTACGACGCCCGGACGCCGCTGCTGCGGGGGCACGTGGAGCCCAGCGGGCGCTGGGTCGTGTTCGAGAACGCCCACCCCGCCTTCGCCACCGCGGTCGACCAGCAGGTCCGCTCGGGCTAGGTCGGGAGGGTGGCGAGGGTGCCGGCGGCGTGGGCGGTGGCGATGGCCTGGACCGTGGCGTCGAAGGCACCGACGGGGTTGGCGAAGAGGTGGCGGGGGTCGATGGCGGCCCGGGCGAACTGGTCGTGCATGTGCCGGGCCGCGGCCTCGTCGGTGAAGCCGTGGCCGACGCGGGTGCGGACCTGGTGGAGGCACTGTTCGAGCGGCGGCAGGATCACGACGTAGCTGCACGACACCAGCCCGGCGTGGCCGAGGAAGGTGGGCAGGAACCAGGGGCCGACGACGCCGTCGTAGACGACCATCGCCGGCCCCGCCGCGAACCGCCCGGCGGCGGCGCCGGTGGCCGCGGCGACGACCGCGTTCTGGGCGTCGGCCTCGGGGAGCCAGGGCGCGACGGCCCCGCGGCGCAGGAAGCCGAAGAAGGCGTCGCCCTCGATCAGGACGCTCGGGTCCCAGCGGTCGGCCAGGGCGGCGGCGATGGCCGACTTCCCCGCTCCGGGTGGACCGCTGACGACGAGGAGGTCACCCACGCGCGGCCCGCCGCGCCCGGGCTGCACCCAGGAGGGCCTTGGCCCCGCCCCGCACCCAGGCCAGGGAGAAGTCGACCCAGTCGAAGCGGTCGCGCCACAGCGTGATCCGCCCGTCGTGGACCTCGAAGGTGCCGCACACCCAGAAGGCGGCGTCGACGGAGCCGACGGAGAGGACGTCGGTGCGCTCGGTCAGGACGACCGGGCCGTTGGCGGCGATGTTGTGGTGCACCACCCGGAACCCGCTGCCGAACCGGGTCATCCCGCCCAGCGTGCGGGCCACGGCGGCCTTGCCCCGGTCCGGGGGGAGGGGGACGTTCTGGTACACGGCGTCGTCGCTCATCAGGGCGAGGGCGGCCTCGACGTCCATGCGCTCGAGGTGGCCCAGGAACGCCTGCACCACCTCCATCTCGGTGGTGGTCACGGTGGCGGAGCTCATCGGTCCATGCTGCCTGACGCGGCGATGCGGTCGGCGAGGTAGGTGGAGAACCAGCCCTCGTGACGGCGCTGGAGCTCGGGCCGGCGCCAGTCGTCACCGGTCACCTCGCCCCGGCAGGCGTCGGTGCCGCACCCGCAGCGCAGTGGCTCGGGCCCCACCGTCCCGTCGAAGAGGGCGTAGTCGGTGGTCAGCTCGTCGCCGGCGGCGACGTCGGTCATCGCGACCAGCACGGTGTTGCCCCGGAACCCGACGTTGGGCGTGCACGAGTGGTTGATGAACAGCATCACCGGCTCGTACTCGTCGTCGGCGAGGGCCATGAGGTGGAGACCCTCGGCGATCTGGATCTCGCTGTTCTGCAGCCGCTCGGTCTGGGCCCACAGGGTCGCGGTGTCGACGATGTGCCCGCCCTTGACGGCGACGACCTCGCCGGTAAAAACGTCCTCGACGGCCACGAGGCCCCGCCCGGCGATGGCGCTCGGGGTGCCCTTGCGGGCCTTGGGCGTGATCCACGACGACACGGTCGGCATCGCCCCATGGTGCCCGAGCGATGAGCCGGCAACCGTGGGATCGTCAGTCCTCCCATGGAGTCCAAGAACCTCGCCGACCTGTACGACCTGCCGCCCGTGGACTGGTCCACGATCACCACCCGGTTGGGGGGCGAGGTCACCCAGGCCCCGGGCACGGGGGGCCCGAACCGCCACACGTGGTGGCTGGCCACCCTCGACGCCGACGGCCGGCCCCACGTGACCGGCATCGGCGGGTTCTGGCACGAGGACGCCCTCTGGTTCCAGACCGGCCTGACCACCCGCAAGGGCCGCAACCTCCTCCGGGACCCGCGCTGCACGGCCAGCCTCGCCGTCGAGGAGTTCGACCTGGCGGTCGAGGGCGACGCCGAGCAGGTCGACGACCCCGACCGGGTGGCGCGGTTCGTCGAGGAGTGCGTCGCCGGAGGGTGGCCGGCACGGGTCGACGACAGCGGCCGGGCCGTCACCGCCGACTTCAGCGCCCCCTCCGCCGGCGCGCCGCCCTGGCACGTCTTCCGGTTGGTGCCCCGGCGAGCGGCGGCCCTCCAGACCGTCGAGCCCGGTGGCGCCACCCGCTGGACGTTCTGATCCCGGCAGACTGCGGCCCATGGCCACCGACCTGCTGTACCTGCGTGACGCCGACCTCCGGAGCTTCGAGGCCACCGTGACCGAGGTCGATGCCGAGGGCCGGCGCCTCGCCCTCGACCGCACCGCCTTCTACCCGACGGGCGGCGGCCAGCCCCACGACATCGGCACCCTCGCCGGTCTGGCCGTCACCGACGTCCGCAAGGAGGGCGACGTGGCCTGGCACACGGTGGGCGACGGCGACCTGCCCGCCGCCGGCGCGACGGTCACGGGCGAGGTCGACCACGATCGGCGCTGGGCCCTGATGCGCACCCACACCGCCCTCCACGTGCTGTGCGGCGTGATCTGGAACGAGTGGAGGGTGCCGGTGACGGGCGGGAACATGGAGCCGCTGGCGGCCCGGATGGACTTCGCCTTCGACCCGCTGCCCGAGGGTTTCGGGCCCCGCATCGAGGAGCTGGTCAACGCCGAGCTCGACGCCGACCGTCCGATCGAGGTCGCCTTCTTGCCCCGCGACGTCGCCGTTGAGGACGAGGACCTCATCCGCACCAAGGTCAACATGATCCCGGAGTCGGTCCGCGAGATCCGGGTGGTCGACATCGTCGGGCTCGACAAGCAGGCCGACGGCGGCACCCACGTCCCGTCCACCGCCCACGTGGGCCGGATCCGGGTGGTGAAGACCGAGTCCAAGGGCAAGGGCAACAAGCGCCTCCGCATCGCCATCGAGGACCGCTAGAGCTCGGCGTGCGCTAGGTGCCGGTGAAGCCGGAGAGGACGGTGATGATCCGGGTCCGGGCGGCGTCGGCGTCGAGGCCGGCCTCGACCAGGATCTGGGCGCCGAGGCCCTCGGGCTCGCGGTGGAGGCCCAGCAACATGTGCTCGGTGCCGATGTAGTTGTGGCCCAGGCCGAGAGCCGAGGAGAGCATGCCGCCCAGCACCGACACGGCCCGCGGCGTGTAGGCCGTGACCGTCGCGGTGTCGGCGTTGCCGCGGGGCACCTTGGCCACGACCTTCTCGACCACGCCGTCGTGGGTGAGGCCGGCGCCGGCCAGCAGGTGGGCGGCGACGCTGCCGGGCGGGGTGAACAGACCGAGCAGGATGTGCTCGGTGCCGATGAAGGGGTGGCCCAGGGCCTCGGCCTCGGCGGTGGCGGCCTGGAACGCCTGCTGGGCCCGGAGCGTGAACCGCTCCAGGGGCGGCTCGGTGGCGCGGAAGCGCTTGTGGGCGGCCTGGCGGCTGACGCCCAGGGCGTCGCTGATCTCGGCCCAGGAGTGGCCGGCCTGGCGGCAGCGGTCGACGAAGTGGCCGATCAGGTCGTCGCCCGCGCGGGTCAGGTCGGCGGCCGTCGTCGTGGCCGTCGACAGCTGGGCCAGCGGCTCCGAGGAGGGGGCGTCGGCCTCGACGGTGGTGACGAGGTCGGGGAGGGCGGGCGCGGGCGTCACCCGTCAACCATGCATTGACAGATGCGCGTCTGTCAACCTTCGGTTGACGGAAACGGATGGGCGGTGGGAGGCATCCGTCCTGCTAGGTTCGGCGCCTGACCGTGAAGCGGGTCCCGTGAGGCCCGCACGGCAGGAGAGCCCCAGAGTGAAGTCCGACGTCGCCGCCCTCTGCCGCCTGGCAGGGGGCTTTTTCGTCCGTGTGGGGTCGTCCGCATGACCCGGCGCGAGGTCCGACCGGCGCTGTTGGTCCTGGCCGACGGCGAGGTCTTCGAGGGCGAGGCCATCGGTGCCACCCCGGCCACCGGCATCGCCACCGGCGAGGTCGTGTTCAACACCGTCCTGTCCGGCTACCAGGAGGTCCTGTCGGATCCCTCGTACGCCGGCCAGATCATCACCTTCACGTACCCCCACATCGGGAACTACGGGGTCACGCACCGCGACGACGAGGCCCGCCGGCCCCACGCCCGGGGCGTCATCGTGCGGGAGCCGGCCCGGCGCCGCTCGAGCTGGCGCAGCGAGGGCGATCTCGACGCCTGGCTCGTGGAGCACGGCGTGCCCGGCCTCGGGGGCATCGACACCCGCCGCCTGACCCGCCACATCCGCGACCGCGGCGCGGCCCCGGGCGCCTTCGGGGCACTGGGCGAGGCACCCGACGGCACCGTCGTCTCCGAGTCCACCCTGCGCGCCGCCGCCGCCTCCGAGACCGGCACCGACGGCGTCGACCTGGTCGCCCAGGTCAGCACGCCCGAGGCCTACACGGTGGGCGACGGCCCCCGCCGGGTCGTGGCCTACGACCTCGGCATCAAGACCACGATCCTGCGTCACCTCTCGACCCTGGCCACCGTCGAGGTGGTACCGGCGACGACGACGGCCGAGGAGGTCCTGGCCCGCGAGCCCGACGGGGTCTTCCTCTCCAACGGCCCCGGCGACCCCGAGATGGTCCCCTACGTGGCCGACGCCGTGCGGGGCATCCTGGGCGAGGTGCCGCTGTTCGGCATCTGCCTGGGCAACCAGGTCCTGGGTCTGGCGGTCGGAGCCGACACGGTGAAGCTCCCGTTCGGGCACCACGGGGGCAACCACCCGGTGCGCGACGTCCGCACCGGCCGCATCGACATCACCAGCCAGAACCACAACTTCGCCGTCGCCGCCGAGACCCTGCCGTCGAGCGCCGAGCTCACCCACGTCAACCTCAACGACGGCGTGTGCGAGGGGTTCGCCCTGCCCAAGGAGCGGGCCTTCAGCGTCCAGCACCATCCCGAGGCCGGCCCCGGCCCCCACGACGCCTCGCACCTGTTCGCCGCCTTCGCCGTCCTCATGGACGACGGCAAGCACCATGAGGGCTACTGATGCCGCGCCGCACTGACATCTCCTCGATCCTGCTGATCGGGTCGGGGCCGATCGTGATCGGCCAGGCCTGCGAGTTCGACTACTCGGGCACCCAGGCGTGCCGGGTCCTCCGCGAGGAGGGCTACCGGGTGATCCTGGCCAACTCGAACCCGGCCACGATCATGACCGACCCCGACTTCGCCGACGCCACCTACGTCGAGCCGCTCGACGCCGAGGTCCTGGCCAAGATCATCGAGCGGGAGCGGCCCGATGCCGTGCTCCCGACCCTCGGGGGCCAGACCGCCCTCAACCTGGCCATGGAGCTGTTCGAGGCCGGCCTGGTCGGGGTGCCCGGCACCCCCGAGCTGATCGGGGCCAACGCCGAGGCGATCGCCACCGCCGAGAACCGTGAGCAGTTCAAGGTGGCGATGACCGAGATCGGGCTGTCGGTGCCCGCATCCGGCACGGCGGCGCCCGACGAGGGGATGCGCGCCGCCCACGTGCCCAAGGCCGACCAGGTCGCGGCGGCGATGGTCCGCGCCCGCGAGGTGGTCGAGGACATCGGCCTGCCCGTCGTGATCCGGCCCGCCTACATCCTCGGCGGCAAGGGGACGGGCATCGCCTCGACCCCGGAGGAGTTCGAGCGCCTCGCCGCCAACGGCCTCGACGCCAGCCCGATCACCGAGATCCTCATCGAGAAGTCGATCGCCGGGTGGAAGGAGTACGAGCTGGAGGTGATGCGCGACAAGGCCGACAACTGCGTGATCATCTGCTCGATCGAGAACCTCGACCCCATGGGCGTGCACACCGGTGACTCGATCACGGTGGCCCCGGCCCAGACGCTGTCGGACGTCGAGTACCAGGTGATGCGGGACGCCGCCTTCGCCTGCCTGCGCCGGGTCGGCGTCGAGACCGGCGGCTCCAACGTCCAGTTCGCGCTCAACCCCGAGAACGGCGACATGGTCGTCATCGAGATGAACCCCCGGGTCAGCCGCAGCTCGGCCCTGGCCTCGAAGGCCACCGGCTTCCCGATCGCCAAGATCGCCGCCCGCCTCGCCGTCGGCTACACGCTCGACGAGATCCCCAACGACATCACCCGGGCCACGCCGGCCAGCTTCGAGCCGGTGATCGACTACGTCGTCACCAAGGTGCCCCGCTGGGCGTTCGAGAAGTTCCCCGGACAGTCGCCCACGCTCGGCACCCAGATGCAGTCGGTGGGCGAGGCCATGGCCATCGGCCGGACCTTCCCCGAGTCGCTCCAGAAGGCGCTGCGCTCGCTGGAGCAGGGGAAGCTCGGTCTCAACTGCGACCCGGCCGAGGCCGGCCTCGACGAGCTGTCCGACGAGGACCTGCTCGCCGCCGCCGCCATCGGCACGCCCGATCGTCCCTTCCAGCTCGAGGCCGCCCTCCGCCGGGGCATGACGATCGACCAGGTCGCCGAGGCCACCAAGGTCGACCCCTGGTTCCTCGACCAGATGTCGCTCGTGGTCGAGGAGCGCGAGCACCTGGCCGAGATCGGCTTCGCCGGCATGGACCGGACGGCCTGGCGGCGGGCCAAGCGCCTGGGGTTCGGCGACGCCCAGCTGGCCTGGCTGTGGAGCGAGACCGAGGGCGACGTGCGGTCGGCGCGGCAGGCCGCCGGCGTGCACCCGACCTACAAGACCGTCGACACCTGCGCGGCCGAGTTCGAGGCCGAGACGCCGTACCACTACTCGACCTGGGAGGACACCGACGAGGTCGGGCCCGGCACCAAGCCCAAGGTCGTCATCCTCGGCTCGGGTCCCAACCGCATCGGCCAGGGCATCGAGTTCGACTACTGCTGCGTCCACGCCAGCTTCGCCCTGCGCGACGCCGGCTTCGAGACGGTCATGGTGAACTGCAACCCCGAGACGGTGTCGACCGACTACGACACCTCCGACCGGCTGTACTTCGAGCCCCTCACCACCGAGGACGTCCTCCACGTGCTCGATGCCGAGGCCGCCAACGGCGACCTGCGCGGCGTCATCGTCAGCCTCGGTGGCCAGACGCCGCTCAAGCTGGCCGGCCAGATCGACCCCGCCCTCGTGCTCGGCACCAGCCCGGCGTCGATCGACCTGGCCGAGGACCGCGACCGCTGGAACGCCCTCTGCACCCAGCTCGGCATCCCCCAGCCCGCCGGCGGCACCGCGGTGACGATCGACGAGGCCCTCGCCATCACCGCCGAGATCGGCTACCCGGCGCTGGTCCGCCCCAGCTACGTGCTCGGCGGGCGGGCCATGGAGATCGTCTACGACGACGACCAGCTGCGCCGGGCCATGGCCGAGCTCTCCGGCTTCGGCACCCTCGGCCGCGAGGGCGGGCTGTCGGCCGAGCGGCCCGTGCTCGTCGACCGCTTCCTCGAGGACGCCACCGAGGTCGACGTCGACGCCCTGCGCGACAGCACCGGCGAGATCGTGATCGGCGCGGTGATGGAGCACGTCGAGGAGGCGGGCGTGCACTCGGGCGACTCGGCCTGCGCCATCCCGCCCTACTCCCTGTCGCCCGCCACGGTCGGGGTGATCGAGGCCCACACCCGGCGCATCGCCGACGCTCTGGAGGTTCTGGGTCTCATCAACGTCCAGTACGCCGTGAAGGACGGCGAGGTCTACGTCATCGAGGCCAACCCCCGCGCCAGCCGCACCGTCCCGTTCGTGGCCAAGGCCACCGGCGTGCCGCTGGTGAAGGTGGCGGCCCGGCTGATGGTGGGCGCGTCGCTCGAGGAGCTGCGGGTCGAGGGCCTCCTACAGCCGCCCATCGGCGGCCACGTGGCCGTCAAGGAGGCGGTGCTGCCGTTCAACCGCTTCCCCGACGCCGACCGGGTCCTGGGCCCGGAGATGCGCTCGACCGGCGAGGTCATGGGCATCGACGAGACCTTCGGCCTGGCCTTCGCCAAGAGCCAGATCGCCGCCGGCGACCGGCTCCCGACCGACGGCACCGTCTTCATCTCGCTGGCCGACCGGGACAAGGCCGGTGGCGTCGTCGCCGCCCGCCGCCTGGTCGAGCTCGGCTTCACCGTGGCGGCGACGGCCGGCACCGCCGCCGCCTTGCGCGAGGGCGGCGTCGAGGTGGCCGAGGTCCTCGGCAAGCTGGGCGAGGACGGCGAGGGGGTCGGCCGCACCGCCGTCGACCTCATCGCCTCCGGCAAGGTCCACCTCGTCGTCAACACCCCCCGGGGCCGCGGCCCCCGCGCCGACGGTGCCTACATCCGCCGGGAGGCGGGCGTGGCCGGCATCCCCATCCTCACCACCGCCGCGGCCGCCCTCGCCGCGGCCGAGGGCATGGCCGACTGGCGCACCCACCCCCTCCAGGTCCGCCCCCTCCAGGAGCTCCACGCGAGAGGCCGGGCCCTCCAGTGACCCCGTCGAACTTTGAGCGCCTGACATCGCTATTCGATGTCAGGCGCTCAAAGTTCGGGGGGCAGGTCGACATGTCCACGCGCGTCGGGTCGGTGGTGCTGCCCAACCCGGTGATGACGGCATCGGGGACGGGCGGGCACGGGGCCGAGCTCGAGGCCTACTTCCCGCTGTCGGGGCTCGGCGCCGTCGTGGTCAAGTCGCTCGGCGCCGACCCGTGGCCCGGGAACCCGGCGCCCCGGGTCCACTCGACGCCGGCCGGGATGCTCAACAGCGTCGGGCTCCAGGGCGAGGGCGTGGCCGCCTGGCGGGCCGACGACCTGCCGGGCCTGGTCGCGGCCGGCGCCCGGGTGGTCGCCAGCATCTGGGGTCGGAGCGTCGACGACTACCGCCGGGCCGCCGACGCCCTGGCCGACGCGCCCGAGAGCGTCGTCGCCGTCGAGGTCAACCTGTCGTGCCCCAACACCGAGGCGGGGCGCGACCTCTTCGCCCACGAGCCCGACGCCACGGCCGAGGTGATCGCCGCCACCGCCGGCTGCGGCCGGCCCCGCTGGGCCAAGCTCAGCCCCAACACGCCGCGGGTCGCCGAGGTCGCCGACGCCGCTGCCGGGGCCGGGGCCGAGGCCGTCACCCTCGTGAACACGGTCATGGGCATGGCCATCGACCCCGAGACCCGGACCTACCGCCTGGGGGCGGGGGAGCGGGGCGGCGGCCTGTCCGGCCCCGCCATCCACCCCGTCGCCGTGCGGGTGGTCCACGACGTCCACCGGGCCCACCCGGACCTCCCCATCGTGGGCGTCGGGGGCGTGGTCGACGGCCCCACGGCGGTGGAGCTGCTGCTGGCGGGGGCCAGCGCGGTGCAGGTCGGGACGGCGACGTTCGCCGATCCCCGGGCTCCCGCACGGGTGGCGACCGACCTGGAACACTGGTGCCGCCGCCGGGGGATCCCAGCTGCGGCGGACCTCATCGGAGGGATGCGATGACGAACGTGACGACCCGCGCCACCGAGGTCGACGAGAGCGTGCGACGCCGCCTGGCGCTCGTGCTCGACGTCGACGACATGGTGGAGGCCACCCGGCTGGCCAAGGAGATGCAGCCGTGGTTCGGCGTGGCCAAGGTGGGGCTCGAGCTCTACAGCGCCGTCGGGCCCGACGTCATCGCCCCGCTGCGGGAGATGGGCTACGAGGTCTTCGTCGACGTCAAGCTCCACGACATCCCCACGACGGTCGGACGGGCCTCCCGGGTGCTCGGCGCCCTGGGTGCCTCGTACGTCACCATGCACGCCTTCGGCGGGCGGGACATGCTCCGCGCCGGTGACCAAGGCCTGCGCGAGGGGGCCGAGGCCGCCGGCCTGGCCGAGCCCACGTCGCTGGCCGTCACCATCCTCACGAGCGATGGCGGCGCCCCGCCGCACATCCTGGGCAAGCGTCTCGCCGCGGCCATGGAGGCCGGGTGCGGCGGGCTGGTGTGCGCGGCTTCGGACCTCGAGGAGGCCCGCACGATCGCCCCGACGATGACCCGCGTCGTCCCCGGGATCCGGTTGGCGGGCGACGCCACCCACGACCAGGCCCGGCCGGCCACGCCCGGCGAGGCGGCCGCCAACGGCGCCGACATCCTCGTCGTCGGGCGCACCGTCACCCGCGCCGTCGACCGGGCCAAGGCCGCCGCCGCCGTCGCCGCCGAGGTCGCCGCCTCCTAGCGATGTGGCGGGCGCCACAGAGAGTCCGCGCCTGGTGAGGACGCCGGGAGTAGGGTTCGCGCATGCCCCAGCCCCCCCAACTGACGCCGGAGCAGCGGACGGCCGCCCTGGCCAAGGCCGCCGAGGCACGCCGAGCCCGTGCTGAGCTCAAGGAGAAGCTGAAGATGGGCTCAGTGAGCCTCTCCTCGGTCCTCGAGCAAGCCGAAGGCAACGCCATCATCGGCAAGACCAAGGTCCTCGCGGTGATCGAGTCCCTGCCCGGAGTGGGCAAGGTCAAGGCTCGCCGCACCATGGACGAGATCGGCATCGCCGAGACTCGCACGCTGAAGGGCCTCGGGGCCCAGCAGCGCAAGGCTCTCCTCGACGCCTTCAGCTAGCCAGCGACAGCACCGAGACCTGGGGTCTCCTCCGTTCGCGGGGGCGGCCTCTAAGGTCCGGCGGTGCTCGTCACCATCTCCGGTCTGCCCGGTTCCGGAACCAGCACCGCCTCCCGTGCGGTGGCCGACGCGCTCGGCCTCGACCACGTCGACGGCGGCCAGGTCTTCCGGGCCATGGCCGCCGAGCGCGGCGTCGACCTGGGCGAGTTCGGCCGGATCGCCGAGGGCGACCCCACCATCGACCTCGAGCTCGACACCCGTCTGGCCGAGCGGGGTCGCAAGGGCGACGTCGTCCTCGAGTCGAGGCTGGCGGGCTGGATCGCCCACAACGAGGGGCTGGTGGGGCTGCGGGTGTGGATGGCCTGCGACGACGGCGAGCGGGCCCGGCGGGTGGCCCAGCGCGAGGGGCGGACGCCCAACGAGGCCCGCCGGCTGAACGAGAGCCGCGAGGCCAGCGAGGCCCAGCGCTACCTCGCCTACTACGGGATCGACATCGCTGACCTGGGGCCCTACGACCTCGTCGTCGACACGACGATCACCCCCAAGGCCGAGGTCGCGGCCCGGGTGGTCGCCGCCGCCCGTGCCGCCGAGGTCTGACGCCGCCGGCCAGGGTTCGCGCTCGGTCGACCCGCCCCGGTAGGATCGACCGTCCGCCTGAACGCACCCGGAGAGCAGCGCGCCCATGAGCTGGCAGCACGACACCATGATGAACCCCTCGATCGAGGGCCTCACCACCCGGGCCGACGAGTCCAAGTTCAAGCTCGTCACCCTCGGCGCGGTCCGCGCCCGGCAGATCAACTCCTACTTCGGGCAGCTGGGCGAGGGTCTCGGCACCCTGGTCCCGCCGCAGGTCACCAGCGTGGCCCGCAAGCCGCTGTCGATCGCCTTCGAGGAGATCGCGGCCGACAAGATCCTCCCGGTCGACCCGCCCACGGCCGAGGAGCTGGCCGAGATGGAGGCCGCCGAGGCCGCCGCCGCGGCCGATGCCGCCGCCCTCGAGGCCGGCGACAGCTGACCACCCGATCCCGGCCGACGGCCTGATCTGGTCCATGCAGCAGCAGACTCTGGCCGGTCGTCGCATCGTCCTCGGCGTCACCGGGGGCATCGCCGCCTACAAGGCGGTCGAGCTGTGCCGCCGGCTGGTCGACGCCGGCGCCCACGTGGCGCCGATCCTCACCGACGGCGCCCTCCGCTTCGTCGGCAAGACGACGTTCGACGCCCTCGCCAGCGAGCCGGTGCAGACGTCGCTGTTCGACGAGGCCCATCCCATCCCGCACACCCGGCTGGGGCAGGGCGCCGATCTCGTCGTCGTCGCTCCGGCCACCGCCCGGCTGCTGGCCGATTACGCCACCGGTCGCTCCCACGACCTGCTCACCGCCACCCTGCTGGCCACCCGGGCCCCGGTCGTGGTCGCCCCGGCCATGCACACCGAGATGTGGGAGCACCCGGCGGTGCAGGAGAACGTGGCCACCCTCGCCCGGCGCGGCGTGGTGATCGTGCCCCCCGAGGAGGGCCGCCTGGCCGGTGGCGACGTCGGTGCCGGGCGCCTGGCCGACCCGGCCGCGATCGCCCAGGTCGTCGAGACGGTGCTGGCGGCGTCGGCGCCGGCCCCCGACATGGCCGGGCTGAAGGTCCTCGTCACCGCGGGCGGCACCCGCGAGCGCATCGACGCCGTCCGGGTGATCAGCAACCGCTCGTCGGGCAAGCAGGGCTACGCCATCGCTGCCGAGGCGGCGTCCCGCGGGGCCCACGTCACGCTGGTCACGACGGTCGACCGACCGGTGCCGGAGGGCGTGGCCGAGGTCGTCGCGGTCGAGAGCGCGGCCGACATGCAGGCTGCCGTGGTGCCCCGGGCACCGGACCAGGACGTCGTCGTCATGGCCGCCGCCGTGGCCGACTTCCGCCCGGCCCAGCCGGCCGACCGCAAGCTCAAGAAGCACGAGGGCCCGCCGGTCGTCGAGCTCGAGCCCACCCACGACTTCCTGGTCGACCTCGGCCGCGACAAGCCCGCCGGCCAGGTGTTGGTGGGCTTTGCCGCCGAGACCGACGACGTGCTCGAGAACGCCCGGGCCAAGCTGGCCCGGAAGGGACTCGACCTCATCGTGGCGAACGATGTCGGAGCACCAGGCGTCGGCTTCGAGCACGACACCAACGCTGCGGTTCTCGTGTTCGCCGATGGGTTCGACCAAGATGTGCCCCTCAGCGACAAGCGCGCCGTGGCGCGGGCCGTCCTCGATGCCGTGGTGGCGCACCGTGGTCTCACCGCCGGTGTGCCCGCGCCCCTCGATCTCACCTCACCAGTTCCACCCAAGGAGACCCACCCGTGAGCCGTTTCACCTTCACCTCGGAGTCGGTGACCGAGGGCCATCCCGACAAGATGGCCGACCAGATCTCGGACTCGATCCTCGACGCCATCCTGGCCGAGGACCCCACCGCCCGGGTGGCCTGCGAGACGCTCGTGACCACGGGCCTCGCCCTGGTCGCCGGTGAGATCACCACCAGCGCCTACGTCGAGATCCCCAAGATCGTCCGCGACACGATCCTGCGCATCGGCTACGACAACGCCGACTACGGCATCGACGGCAAGACCTGCGGCGTCATCACCACCATCGACCCGCAGTCGCCCGACATCGCCCAGGGCGTCGACCACGCCCAGGAGCAGCGCACCGGCGTGTCCGGCGAGGACGAGCTCGACAGCCAGGGCGCCGGCGACCAGGGGATGATGTTCGGCTACGCCACCAACGAGACGCCGGACTACATGCCGCTGCCGATCTGGGTGGCCCACCGCCTGGCCGAGCGGCTGGCCGAGGTGCGCAAGGCGGGTTCGCTCCCGTACCTGCGGCCCGACGCCAAGACGCAGGTGACGGTCAACTACGAGGACGGCCAGCCGGTCGAGATCTCCACCGTGCTGATCTCGACCCAGCACGGCCCCGGGATCGACTCCGAGACCACCATCAAGCCCGACCTCATCGAGCAGGTGATCAACCCGACCCTGCCCGAGGGTCTGGTCAGCCCCGACCTCAAGGTCTACGTCAACCCGACCGGCCAGTTCGTGCTGGGCGGCCCCCATGCCGACTGCGGCCTCACCGGGCGCAAGATCATCGTCGACACCTACGGCGGCTGGGCCCGCCACGGCGGCGGCGCCTTCTCGGGCAAGGACCCGTCCAAGGTCGACCGGTCGGCCGCCTACGCCGCTCGCTGGGTGGCCAAGAACCTGGTCGCCGCCGGCGCCGCCGACCGGGCCGAGGTCCAGGTCGCCTATGCCATCGGTGTGGCCCGGCCCGTGTCGCTGCTGGTCGAGACCTTCGGCACCGAGAAGGTCGACAAGGACCAGATCGACAAGGCCGTCCACGAGATCTTCGACCTCCGCCCGGCCGCCATCCTCCGCGACCTCGACCTGCGCCGACCGATCTACGCCCAGACGGCGGCCTACGGCCACTTCGGTCGGCCCGGCTTCCCCTGGGAGGAGCTCACCAAGGTCGACGACGTGAAGTCGGCCCTGGGGCTCTGACCCCCTGATGGCTCGGGGGCAGGAAGCCCTCGACCTCGGAGACGCGCGACGACCGACGACCCGCCCACCCGGGCGGGTCGTCCGCGTCGTGCCCGACGTGGCCGGGATCGCCAGGCGGTTCGACTACGTGGTGCCGGCCCGGCTCGACGACCAGGTCCGGGTCGGGACCGTGGTCCGGATCGACCTGCACGGCCGCCGGGTCGCGGGGTGGGTCGTCGCCGAGGTGGACGATGGCGACGTCGCCCCCGACGTCGACCTCAAGGAGCTGGCCCGGGTCACCGGCGCCGGCCCCGCGCCCGATCTGGTCGCGCTGGCCGACTGGGCCGCCTGGCGCTGGGCCGGCCGCCCCCGCACCTTCCTCCGCGCCGCCTCCCCCCCGGGAAAGGTCACCTCCCTCCCCCGTACCGGTGATCAGATCGGACGGGAAACCGTCCGATCTGATCACCGGTTCGAGGTGGAGGTGCGGAGGGTGCCTCCGGCGGCGGACCGGTACCCGATCGTGGTCGAGGCCCTCGACGCCGAGGGCGACGTCCTGGTGCTGTGCCCGTCGGTGGCCCAGGCCCGCGCCCTGGCCGACCGGCTGCGCCGGGACGGGCGGCCGGCGGCGTGCGTGGCCCACGACCAGCCCGGGACGGCGGCGGCGGGGGAGTGGGCGCGAGCCGCGGCGGGGGGCTGCACCGTCGTCGGCTCCCGGGCCGGGGCGTGGGCTCCGGTGCCCCGGCTGGGCCGGGTCGTGGTGCTCGACGAGCACGACGAGGCCTACGCCGAGGAGTCGTCGCCGACCTGGCACGCCCGCGACGTGGTGGTCGAGCGGGCGGCGCGGGCCGGCGTCCCGGTCCTCCTCGTGTCGTCCAACCCGACGCTCGAGGCCCTGGCGGTCGGGACCCTCGTGGCGCCGGAGCGGTCGGCCGAGCGCCGGGGCTGGCCGGCGCTGGAGGTGGTCGATCGCCGCGAGGAGGACCCGGCCGCCGGCCTCCTGACCGAGCCGCTGGCCGCCCTGCTGCGCCGGTCCGGGCGGGTCGTGTGCGTGGTCAACCGCACCGGCCGGTCCCGTCTCTCGGCCTGCGCCACCTGCCGCGAGGTGGTGTCGTGCGCGGCGTGCGAGGGCCCGGTGGCCCAGCCCGACGAGGACACGCTCCGCTGCACCCGCTGCGGGACCGAGCGGCCGGTGCTGTGCCACGTCTGCGGGTCGACCCGGTTCCGGGTGCTGCGACCCGGCGTGGCCCGGCTGCGGGAGGAGCTGTCGGCGCTGGTGGGTGAGCCGGTCGACGAGGTCACCGGGGCCGGGGGCGACGGGCCGCCCACGACGCGGGTCGTCGTGGGCACCGAGGCCGCCCTCCACCGGGTGGCGGCGGCCGACGCGGTGGCCTTCCTCGACATCGACCAGGAGCTGCTCGCCCCCCGGGAGCGAGCGCGCGAGCAGGCGTTCGCCCTGCTGGCCCGGGCGGCCCGGCTGGTCCGGGGCCGGCAGGAGCACGGACGGCTGCTCGTGCAGACCCGGCGCCCCGAGGACGTGGTGATCGAGGCCGCCCTCCACGCCGACCCGGCCCGGGTGGCCGAGGCCGAGGAGGCCGTCCGCCGCGCCTTCCGGCTGTCGCCGTTCGCGGCCGTGGCCGACGTCTCCGGCGTCGCCGCGCCGGCCTTCGTCGCCGCCCTCGGCCAGCCCGACGGCATCGAGGTCCAGGGCGGGTCCGGGGCGTGGCGGCTCCGCGCCGCCGACCACCCGACCCTCTGCGACGCCCTCGCCGCCGTCGATCGCCCCCCCGGCCGTCTGCGGATCGACGTCGACCCCCTGCGCGCCTGAACGACACTGCTCCTGATGCCGGACCGCGTCTCCACCCTCGAGCTGTTCTTCGACCTGGTCTTCGTGCTGATCGTCGGTCAGCTGACCGCGGTCCTCGCCCACGACCCCGACCTCGAGCACCTCGCCCGGGTCACGGTCGTCCTGGCGCTCGTCTGGTGGATGTACGGCGGCTACGCCTGGCTCACCAACTCCGTCGCCACGGAGGGCACCGCTCGACGGCTGGCGCTGCTGGCCGGCATGGCCGCGTTCTTCCTCGTGGCGCTGGTGGTGCCGACCGCCTTCGACGACCAGGGCTATCCGTTCGCCGTCGCCTACCTCGTGGTCGTGGTGATCCACATCGCCCTCTACAGCCGGGCGACCGGCATTACCGAGCTCAGCGCGCTGTGGCGGCTCGGTCGCTGGAACCTCCTGGCCGTCCTTGGTCTCGGCATCGGTGCCGTCGGTGGTGGGATCCAGCTGGCCGTCTGGGCCGGGGTCGCCGTCGTCCAGTGGGGCGTCATCGGCTACCGCACCGGCGACCCCGAGAGCTTCGCCGTCCGCCCGGCTCACTTCGTCGAGCGCCATGGGTTGGTCGTCATCGTGGCCATCGGCGAGTCGGTGGTCGTGCTCGGGCTCGGGTTGGCCGACGCCGAGCTGGCGGGGCGGGACACGCTGTTCGGTCTGCTCGGGCTCGCCCTCTGCGCCTGTCTGTGGTGGACCTACTTCGGGGGTGACGAGGATGTCACCGCCGAGGCGGCCCTCGAGGCGGCGCCGGTGGCGACCCGGTTCCGGATGGCGCTGGAGGGCTTCGGCCACGCGCACCTCGGCCTGCTCCTCGCCGTCGTGGCCGTGGCCGCCGGGCTGGAGGCGATGGCCCACGCCCCGGAGGATGGGCTCGAGCTGGCCAACGCCCTCCTCCTCGGGGGTGGGGCGGCCGGCTACCTCCTGGCCGATGCCGGCTTCCGGGCCCGGCTCGGCCTCGGGTCGTCGTGGCTCCGGGTGGCTGCGACGGTGCCGTTGGCGGCGTCGGCCTTCGTCGGCGTCGCCGTGACCGGGTCGACCCAGGTCGGGGTGATGGTCGGCGTCTTCGTCATCGTGTTCATGCTCGAGGCTCGGTCGGGTCGAGGTCGGCGCGCGCCAGCGCCATGACGGCGACGACGGGCACGACGCCGGCAGCGACGAGGGCGGTCGACGCGGAGGTGAGGTCGGCGATGCTGCCGTCGACCAACGCGGCGAACGGGCGGACGCCCAGCAGGGCGACCGACCAGAGCGCCATCACCCGGGCCCGCATCACCTCCGGCACCCGGCGCTGCATGGCTCCGTTGAGCGAGGTGACGCCGATCAGGAAGCCGACCCCGGCCACGGCCAGGGCGGCGAGGCCGATCACCGGTGCGGTGGCGGCCGCCAGCCCGACCATGCCCACCGCCACCAGCGCCAGACCCAGCCGCGTGGAGCCGCGGTAGCCGAGCCGCCGGCGGAGGCGCTCGACGAAGAAGGCGGACGCGGCCGCGCCGGCCCCGAAGGCCGACACGAGGGCGCCGACGAAGCCGTCGCCCCGACCGAGCTGATCGGCCACCGCGGGAGTCAGCGTGTTCACCGGGTCGGACGCCCACCCCAAGGCCAGGGTCGCCAGCAGCACGGGCACGGCCACCCGGTCGGCACGGACCCACCGCAACCCGGCCCGCAGCGAGCGGTCGGCGTCGGGGTCGAGCGCCGGACCCGGTCGCGTCCGGATCACCAGGAGCACGACGACCATCACGACGAAGCTGAGGGCGTTCACCCCGAAGGCGGCGGCCGAGCCGGCGGCGGCGATGAGGGCACCGGCCGCGGCGGGCCCGACCGCCCGGGCCAGGTTGAACGTCACCGACGACAAGGCGATGGCGCCGTCGAGGTCCTTGGGCCCGACCAGCTGGGGGATGATGGCCTGGACCATCGGGACCGAGACGGAGTAGCCGACGCCGATGACGATGGTGGCGGCGAACACCGGCACCGGCCCGCCCAGGCCGTCGACGCCGAGGGTGGCGACGGCGACGGCGAGGACACCGGCGCCGGCGGCCGACAGGAGCTGGGCGCCGATGAGCAGCCGCCGGCGGTCGAGCCGGTCGCCGGCCACACCGGCCCACGGCGAGAGGATGAGCATGGCGGTGAACTGGAGCACGCTCACCAGCCCGACGAGCGTGTTCGACCCGGTGAGCTCGTAGACGACGACCGCGGCGGCGAGGTTCTGGAACCAGTTGCCGGCGTTCGAGATCAGGCTGCCGGCGAAGAACGGCCCGAAGGTCCGATCGGCCAGCAGCGTCCACGCCCCCGAGGGCACCTCCGCCTCGGCCGCCTCGGGCGTCGTCATGCCGACCCGGTCCGGTCCGGCCTGGCGGCAGCCCCTTCACCCGGCCTGCGTCGGATGAGCCGGCGCCGCAGGCGCTTCGGCGGGCGGGGGCCCGGCACCGGAGGGCCGGTCACCCGTGAGCAGCCGGGTGACCTGGCTCCGGTGTCAGCCACCCGCGGTGACGTCGAGCAGGCGGTAGCCGCGACGGCTCCCGCGGCGCTCGACGGAGTGGCCCTGATCGGCCAGCCATCGGTGCAGGGAGTCGGCACCGAGGTTGCGCGCCACCACCAGGTGGGCGGCACCGTCGGGACCCAGACGGGCCAGCCACGTCTCCAGGAGCTCGTGCAGCGCGGCCTTGCCCACCCGGATCGGCGGGTTCGACCAGATGCCGTCGAAGACGACGTCGGCCGGCACGGCGTCGGGCGTCGCCACCCGCACCCGGTCGGCGACCCCGAGGGTCTCGGCGTTGGTCGTCGTCAGCTCGAGGGCCCGCTCGTTGACGTCGACGGCCCACACCACCGCGCCGGGCGCCCGCAGGGCGAGGGCGAGGGCGATGGGGCCGTACCCGCACCCGAGGTCGAGGAGCACCTCGTGCTGCGGCTCGGGTCGGGCGCCGTCGTCGAGCAGGAGGCGGGTGCCGGGGTCGACGGCGCCCGCGGCGAAGACGCCGGCGTCGGTGCGCAGCACGTGGGCGTGGTCGGCCTCGGGCAGCTCCAGGCGCACCCGTCCCGGCTTCGAACGGGCCGTGGGCCGGGCCGAGAAGTAGTGGTCACCTGCGGGCACCGTGAGGACGGTAGAGGTTCCGATAGCGTGGGACGCCATGGCCGCCTACGACATCCGGATCATCGGAGATCCGGTCCTGCGCGAGGTCGCCACCGACGTCACCGACATCGACGGTGCGCTCGTCAAGGTGGCCGAGGGCATGGTCGAGGCCATGTACAGGGCCGACGGTCTGGCCGTGGCCGCCCCCCAGGTCGGCGTGCGCAAGCGGGTGGTCGTCTACCACCTGCCCGACGATCCCGAGCCGCTCACCATCGTCAACCCCCGCATCGCCGAGGTCGGCGACGACGAGTGGCTGTACTCCGAGGGCTGCCTGTCGATCCCCGGTCTCTACTGGGAGATCACCCGGCCCAAGACCGTCCACGTCGTCGGTCTCGACCTCGACGGCAACGAGGTCTCGATCGAGGCCGACGAGCTGGCCGCCCGCATGTACCAGCACGAGATCGACCACCTCGACGGCGTGCTCATGACCGAGCGGCTCGACGACGACCAGAAGGCCGAGGCCAAGCGGGCCGTGCGCGAGCTGATGCTGGCCCGGGGCGACGACGCCCTCGCCGACGGCCCCGGGTCCCTCCTTCCCTAGACCCTCCCAGAGAACCGCAGACTTGAGCGCCACACCTGCCGTGCCCCCGCGCCATCCGCGCCGCCTGGTGTTCCTCGGCACCCCGGCGGCCTCGGTCCCCGCCCTGCGGGCCCTCGTGGCGGCCGGCTTCGACGTGGCCCTGGTGGTGTCGCAGCCCGACCGCCGGCGGGGTCGGGGCGGGGCGACGAGCCCCTCGCCGGTCAAGGCCGCGGCGGTGGAGCTCGGTCTGCCCGTCACCGACCAGGTCGACGACGCCCGCGCGGTCGGCGCCGATCTCGGCGTGGTCGTCGCCTACGGCGAGATCCTGCGGCCGGACCTGCTGGCCGAGCTGCCGATGGTCAACATCCACTTCTCGCTGCTGCCCCGCTGGCGGGGCGCGGCCCCCGTCGAGCGGGCGCTGCTGGCCGGCGACGAGCGGACCGGCGTCTGCATCATGGAGGTGGTCGAGGCCCTCGACGCGGGGGGCGTCCACGCCGTGGCCGAGATCCCCATCGGGACCGATGCCACCGCCGAGGAGCTGCGCGACGAGCTGGCCGAGGTCGGAGCCGGTCTGCTCGTCGAGACGCTCTCGGCCGGCCTGGGTGAGCCGACGCCGCAGGACGGCGAGCCCACCTACGCCAAGAAGGTCACGGCCAGCGTCCTGCACCTTGACTGGTCGCTCCCCGCCGCCCAGCTGCACCGGGTCGTGCGCGTCGGCGGGGCGTGGACGACCTTCCGGGGACGGCGCCTGCGGGTGTGGGAGGCCCACCTCGCGGATGGCGCTCCTGGCGTGCCGGGTGCGGTCTCGGTCGAAGGTGGTTGGCCAGTGGTGGCGACGGGGGAGGGTGCGCTCGTGCTCGACGAGGTGCAGCCCGAGGGCAAGGGTCGTGTGCTCGGTCCGGCGTGGGCCAACGGCGCCCGCCTCGCCGACGACGAGGTGCTGGGTTCGTGAGTGACTGGAGCGGGCCGAAGGCGCCCGACGACATCCACCTGGAGCGGACCAGCGGGGCCGCCCGCCGCAAGGCCAAGAAGGTCCGCAAGGCCCGCGCCGAGGCCGCCGCGGCGACCGCGGCCCGAGCGCCCCGGGCTCGCCCCCGGGGTCCGCAGCCGGGGGAGCGGCGCGCCGTCGAGGGCGGCGACGACCGTCCACCCGACGCCCGCCGGGTCGCCGTCGAGGCGCTCGTCCGCATCGAGGAGGGCGGGGCCTTCGCCAACCTGGCCCTCGGTCCCGTCCTCGAGCGCTCGGGCCTCGACACCCGCGACCGGGGCCTGGTGACCGAGCTCGTCTACGGCACCACCCGCATGCGCCGGGCCTGCGACTGGCTCGTCGACCGCTTCGTCACCGGCACTCGCCCGCTCGACCCCCGCACCCGGTCGGCCCTGCGTCTCGGGGCCTACCAGCTCGTCGTCCTCGGCCAGCCGCCCCACGCCGCCGTCACCACCGCGGTGAGCGCTGCCCCCAAGCGCTCCCGGGGGCTGGTCAACGCCGTGCTCCGCAAGGTCGCCGCCGAGCACGAGGAGCACGGCACCGTCTTCCCCGACCAGGCCACGGCCCTGAGCTACCCGGACTGGATCGTCGAACGCCTCACCGCCGACCTCGGCCCCGAACGTGCCCTCGGAGCCCTGGAGGCGATGAACGAGGCCGCCTCGGCGACCGTCCGCGACGACGGCTACACGCAGGACGAGGCGTCGCAGTGGGTGGCCGAGCTGGTGGAGGCCGGACCGGGCGACCGGGTCCTCGACCTGTGCGCGGCGCCCGGCGGCAAGGCCACCGCCCTGGCCGCCACCGGGGCCCACGTCGTGGCGGCCGACGTCCGCCCCGGGCGGGTCGGGCTGATCGCCGGCAACGCCCGTCGCACCGGCACCGACGACCGGGTCCACCCGCTCGTGGCCGATGGCCGCACCGTCCCCTTCGCCCCCGGCACGTTCGACCGGGTCCTGGTCGACGCCCCGTGCTCCGGGCTGGGCGTCCTGCACCGCCGGGCCGACGCCCGCTGGCGGATGGTGCCCGAATCGGTGGACCGCCTGGCCCGGCTCCAGGTGGAGCTGGTGCGGACCGCGGCCGAGCTGGTCCGCCCCGGCGGCCTCCTCGTCGTGTCGGTCTGCACGCTCACCGCCCGGGAGACCACCGGCGTCGACTGCGTGGTGGCCGACGTCCGGCCCGACCTCGAACCGCTCCCGCCCCCCGGCGATCCGTGGGTCCCGTGGGGGAGGGGAGCGCTCCTGCTCCCGCAGGCCGCCGGCACCGACGGCATGGCCCTCCATAGGTATCGGTTGCCGGGCTAGGCGGTCCCTGACCCGAAGTGGTGATCAGATCGGACGGTTCCCCGTTCGATCTGATCACCGGTTCGGCGGGGGTGTGGGAGGGCGTGGCAGGGTGGGGTGATGTTCGCGGCCAAGGTCGTCACGGTGTCCGACGGGGTGGTCGACGGGGTCCGGGAGGACCGCTCCGGGGCCGCCCTCGTCGAACGGCTCACCGCCGCCGGGTTCGACGTCGTCGACCGGATGGTCACGCCCGACGGGGTCGCCGAGGTGGCCGACGCCCTGCGCCGGGCCACCGCCGGCTTCACCGGTCTGGTGGTCACCACCGGCGGCACCGGCTTCGGTCCCCGCGACCTGACCCCCGAGGGCACCCGCCGCATCATCGAGCGCGAGGCCCCGGGTCTGGCCGAGGCCATGCGCCTGGTCAACCCGCTGGGACGGCTGTCGCGCGGCGTCGCCGGCACGGTGGGCCAGGCCCTCGTGCTCAACACCCCCGGCTCGACCACGGGCTCGGTCGAGTGCCTCGACGCCGTCATCGACGTCATCCCCCACGCCCTCGACCTCATGGCCGGCGGCCGGCCTCACTAGCGGGAGGCCCGGCCGGCGGGGTGAATCCCGGCACACCGAGTAGAATTAGAACGTGTTCTAGTTCTACACTGCCCCCCACAACTGCATATCCGCACCTCGCGGGGTTGGGTGGAAGTCCCGACCGGTGGTGAGAGCCCACGACCCCCTCCGGCTTCGGCTGGTGGGGCTGACCCGGTGGAAACCCGGGGCCGACGGTCACAGTCCGGATGGAAGCGAGGTCACCCATCGTCTGCTCGGGCGTGCCCGCGCCGCGGTGGTGACGACGTCCCCCTGCGAGCCTCACGCGCCCAGGGAGGGCCCGGTGCCCCAGACGTCCGACGAGCAGCGCATGGCGATGGCCATCGAGCTCGCCGCGTCCGTCCGGATGAGCACCGCCCCCAACCCGTGGGTCGGCGCCGTGGTGGTGTCGGCCGACGGCTCGGTCCACACCGGGGCGACCGAGCCCCCCGGCGGGCGTCACGCCGAGGTCGTCGCCCTCGACGCCGCTCACGCCGCCGGGGGCGAGGCGAAGACCCGCGGTGCGGTCGTCTACGTCACCCTCGAGCCGTGCGCCCACCAGGGCCGCACCGGCCCGTGCGCGGTCGCGCTGGTCGAGGCCGGGGTGCGCCGGGTCGTCGTGGCGGTGGCCGACCCCGATCCGCTCGTGGCCGGGGCCGGGCTGGCCCACCTGCGTGACGCCGGTGTCGCCGTCGAGCTGGGCTGCCGGGGCGGCGAGGTCGCCGATCACCTCACGCCGTACCTCCACCACCGGCGCAGCGGCCGGCCGTGGGTGGTCCTCAAGCTGGCGGCGACCCTCGACGGGCGCACCGCGGCCGCCGACGGCACGTCGCAGTGGATCACCGGGCCCGAGGCCCGGGCCGACGCCCACCGGCTGCGGGCCGAGAGCCAGGCCATCGTCGTCGGCTCCGGCACGGTCGCCACCGACGACCCGGCGCTCACCACCCGCCTGGTCGAGGGCCCCGACCCCCGCCGGGTCGTCCTGGGCCGGGCGCCCGAGGGGGCGAGGATCCACCCCTGCACGGAGTGGACGGCGGCCGACGGCGACCTGGAGGACCTGCTCGAGCACCTCGGGTCCGACGGCGTCCTGCAGGTCCTGGTCGAGGGGGGCGCCACCGTCGCCGGCGCCTTCCACCGGGCCGGCCTGGTCGACGAGTACGTGACCTACCTGGCGCCGGCCCTGATGGGCGGCGAGGACGGCCCCGGCCTGTTCCGCGGCCCGGGTGCGGCCACCATCGCCGAGGCCTGGCGGGGCGAGATCACCGGCGTCAGCGCCGTCGGCACGGACATCCGGATCGACCTGCGGCCCTTCGCCGGCGGTCCCGCGGCCGGACCGAGCGCACGCACGCCCGACACCACCACCGTCCCCGTGGGAGGCAGCTGATGTTCACCGGCATCGTCGAGGAGCTGGGCACCGTCGCCCGCCGCGAGGGCCAACGCCTGCGGATCGATGCGGACGTCGTCACCTCGGACGCGGGGATCGGCGACTCGATCGCGGTCAACGGCACCTGCCTCACCGTCGTCGCCCTCGGCGATGGCTGGTGGGAGGCCGACGTGGTCGACGAGACCTACTCCCGCACCGCGCTGGGCGCCCTCGATGCCGGCGACCCGGTCAACCTCGAGCGCCCGGTCCGGGTGAGCGACCGCCTCGGCGGCCACCTGGTCCAGGGGCACGTCGACGGCGTCGGGCACGTCGTCACGCCCGCCCCCGACCTGCGGGTCACCGTCCCCGACGACCTCCTCCGCTACGTGGTGGAGAAGGGCTCGATCACCATCGACGGCGTCAGCCTCACGGTCGCCGCCGTCCACGACGACGGCCTCTCGGTCGCCATCATCCCCCACACGTCCGAGGTCACCACGCTGGGCCGCCGCGGCCCGGGCGACGCCGTGAACCTCGAGGTCGACGTCACCGCCAAGCACGTCGAGCGCCTGCTCGACTGGTACAGGAGCAACCCATCATGAGTTCCGCAGACAGCCCCTTCGACTCGATCGAGGACGCCATCGCCGCCATCGGGCGGGGCGAGATCGTGGTCGTCGTCGACGACGAGGACCGCGAGAACGAGGGCGACCTCATCATGGCGGCCGAGGCGGTGACCCCCGAGAAGATCGCCTTCTTCCTGAAGCACAGCTCGGGCGTGATCTGCGCCCCGGTGACGGCAGAGCGGGCCCAGGAGCTCGACCTGCGGCCCATGGTCGAGCAGAACACCGAGAGCATGCGCACCGCGTTCACCGTCACGGTCGACTACCGCCACGGCACGACCACCGGCATCTCGGCCCACGACCGCTCGGCCACGATCGCCTCGCTGATCGATCCGGCCACCCGCCCCGGCGACCTGGCCCGCCCGGGCCACATCTTCCCCCTCGTCGGGCGCGAGGGCGGCGTGCTCAAGCGGGCCGGCCACACCGAGGCGGCCATCGACCTCGCCCGCCTGGCGGGGCTGGGCCCGGCCGGCGTCCTCTGCGAGATCGTCGACGAGGACAAGATGGACATGGCCCGCGTGCCGGAGCTCCAGCGCTTCGCCGAGGAGCACGGGCTGCTCTTCATCTCGATCGCCGACCTCATCCGCTACCGGCGCCGCACCGAGAAGCTGGTCCGCCGGGTGGCCGAGGCCCGCATCCCCACCCGCTGGGGCGACTTCACCAGCTACGTGTTCGAGTCCGTCCTCGACGGCGAGCAGCACGTCGCCATGGTCAAGGGGTCGGTCAACGGGGCCGACGACGTCCTCGTCCGGGTGCACAGCGAGTGCCTCACCGGCGACGTCTTCGGCTCGATGCGCTGCGACTGCGGCGTCCAGCTCGACGCCGCCATGGCGATGATCGCCGAGGAGGGCAAGGGCGCCATCGTGTACCTCCGGGGCCACGAGGGCCGGGGCGTCGGCATCGGCCACAAGATCCGGGCCTACACGCTCCAGGACGAGGGCCGCGACACCGTCGACGCCAACACCGACCTGGGCCTGCCCGTCG
The DNA here is from genome assembly GCA_036380755.1 of Iamia sp. Lineage (GTDB taxonomy): Bacteria > Actinomycetota > Acidimicrobiia > Acidimicrobiales > Iamiaceae > Iamia. The sequence goes on from DASVEC010000183.1 coordinate 25,705, forward strand.
ACAGCCGGGAGTACGGCATCGGCGCTCAGATCCTCAACGAGCTGGGCATCACGACCATGCGGATCATCACCAACAACCCGGCCAAGTACGGCGGGCTCGAGGGCTTCGGGCTCGACATCACGGCCCGGGTGCCGTCGGTGACCGCCCCCAACCCCGAGAACATCGCCTACCTGCGCACCAAGCGCGATCGCATGGGCCATCTCCTCGAGGGCCTGGACGAGGTGGCCGAGGGCGCGGCGCCGACCCCACCGGCCCAGCTCGACACCGCCAGCGGGGACGAGGCCTGATGGCTGGTGACGCCGTCTCCGATCGCCGGGTCCTGCCCACCCTCCAGGGCACCGGTGTGCGGGTGGCCGTGGTGGCGGGCCGGTTCAACGACCTGGTGACCTTCCGCCTGCTCGACGGGGTCGAGCGGGGCCTGCGCGACCTGGGCGCGCCGGGGCCGCGCGTCGAGTGGGTGCCCGGGGCCTTCGAGATCCCGCTGGCGGCCAAGGCCTTCGCCGAGTCGGGCGACTTCGACGCCGTCATCGGCCTCGGCTGCGTGATCCGCGGCGCCACCACCCACTACGAGGCGGTGGCGGGGGAGTGCGCCGCCGGCATCCTCCGGGCCGGCCTGGCCACCGGGGTGCCCGTCATCTTCGGCGTGCTCACCACCGAGGACCTCGACCAGGCGCTGGAGCGCAGCGAGGGCCCCGGGGGCCACAACGTCGGCGAGGAGGGCGCCCACACCGCCGTCGAGATGGTCCGCCTCCTGGAGCGCATCGGCAAGGGCTGACGGTGGCCGCGCCCGTCTACGACCGGATCGGCGTGGGCTACGCCGAGGAGCGGCGACCCGATCCTCGCTGGGCGGCCGCCATCGACGCCGCCGTGGGGCCGGCGACGTCGGTTGCCAGCACCGGGGCCGGCACCGGGTCGTACGAACCAGCGGCCACCGTCGTCGCCGTCGAGCCATCGGGGGTGATGATCACCCAGCGAGCTCCCGGCGCGGCCCCTTCGGTCCGGGGCGTGGCCGAGCGGCTGCCGCTCGGCGACGGCGCGGTCGATGTGGCCCTGGTCGTCCTCAGCCTCCACCACTGGAGCAGCTGGCGGGCGGGGTTGGACGAGCTGCGCCGGGTGAGCCGGCGCCAGGTGGTGCTGACGTTCGACGACTCGTTCCACGACCGGTTCTGGCTGATCGCGGACTACCTGCCCGAGATCGCCGACCTGCCCCTCAACCGACCGCCGGCACCGGTCGTCGTGGCCGACGCCCTCGGCCGGGCGACCGTGACGTCTCTACCGGTGCCCCACGACATGGTCGACGGGGTCCTGTGGGCCGGTTGGCGCCGGCCCGAGCGCTACCTCGACCCGGCGGTGCTGGCCGCGGCCTCGTCCACCGCCGCCCTTCCGCCCGCCGTCCTGGCCCGGGGCATCGCCCGTCTCCGAGCGGACCTGGAGACGGGGGAGTGGCACCGTCGCCACGCCGGGCTGCTGGCCCAGGAGGCGATCGACGGCGGGTTCCGACTGATCGCCAGCTCACCGGACTAGGGGCATCTCGCCGCGGAGAGCGGCGGTCGCGATCACCCTCTGTGAAAGTGGCGTGAGCGGCGACAAAAGATTGGTCGATTCCCTCCACACGCGTCGAGGGGCGGCCGACGGGGGGCCCGTCACACCAACGAACCCGGGCTGGGTGGCCCGGGGGAGACGACCCAGAAGGGGCCCCACATGAGCTCGAACGCGCCCACGCGGCGACGACGGCAGATCGGTGCCGATCGCCGCCGCCAGCCCAACCCCGCCGTGCCCCCGCCGGCCGCGTCGCACACCCTCGCCCTCGGGCGGGTGGCGCTCGTCGTGACCGCGGTGGCCTGGGCGGCCTACGTGGTGACCATCGTCGAGCGCCAGCTCGTCGCGGCCGAGACCCTGACGCTGCGGCACGCGGTGGAGACGGTCGTCTACGTCGCCATCGTCACCTCGCTGACGGCCAGCGCGGCCGCCTACCTCGTGGCCCGGCAGGGCTACCTCCGTCGCACCCGGGCCCACGTCCGGACGTCCCGCGCCGCCATCGAGTCCGCCTTCGAGGCCGCGCCGCCGTCGGCGACGGTGCTCATCCCCGCCTACCGCGAGCAGCCCGAGGTCATCCGGCAGACGGTCATGTCGGCCGCCCTCCAGGCGCTGCCCGGGCTCCGGGTGGTCCTGTTGCTGGACGACCCGCCCGACGCCGCCCCCGGCACCGAGGAGCGGCGTCTGCTGGAGGCGGCTCGCGCCGTCCCCGCCGCCATCACCGATCTCCTCGACGAGCCCCACGTCCGCTTCTGCACGTCGCTCGAGCAGCTCGAGGGGCGGCCGGCCGACGAGCGGGCCGTGACCGCCGAGGACCTCGACCAGACCGCCGAGGACCACGAGCACGCCGCCGCCTGGCTGCGGGACACGGCCGACACGTGGGTCTGCCACGACCACACCGATGACTTCTTCGCCGAGCACGTGCTCCGGGCCCTGGCCGAGGATCTCGTCGTCATCGCCACCGCCCTCCGCGCCGCCGTGGCCGCCGAGGCCGAGGTGCCCTTCGAGCGCCTGGTGCAGCTGCGCCGCCGTCTCGTCTCGACCTTCGGCGTGCACCTGTCCTGCTTCGAGCGCAAGCAGTACCTGGCGCTGTCGAGCGAGCCGACCAAGGCGATGAACCTCAACAGCTACATCGGCCTGCTCGGTGGCTCGTACCGCGAGCAGCGCACCTCGGTGGGCACGATGCTCCACCCCTGCGCCGACGACGACCCGCAGGCGACCCTCCACATCCCCCGGCCCGAGTTCCTGA